>JAPOOT010000478.1 GCA_026713285.1 Gemmatimonadota bacterium
CTCCAGGTTCATGGACAGGGCGCCAGATAAACCGGTGGAATCCGCGTCCCGGCGCAACGCCTCGATGTTGACCTGGGCCAGGGCCTGTCCAGCCGTCAGAAACATGGATATAAACATGAGCGTGCGCAATCTTTTCAACGGGATACTCCATCCACGGACCGGGGACTCGCCGGAAAAAGAGCAAGCCGGATCTGATGCGGCCGCCGCTCGATTTCCAAAACCATCCGGGATAAACTGAATTACATAATTCTTGCCATACCGATACCCCGCGGTTTTCATTGTCGTAATATACGTCGATACCTGCCTGCAATGAAATGATATGTAAGATCCAGAAAGGTGTACCATGTCCAGCATACGCGTCGGCCTGATCGGATACGGCGGTTGGACCCGGCTGGCTTTCGTGCCCGCACTAAAGCAGCACGAGCAGGTCCGCATCGTGTCCGCCGCGGCGTCTAGCGAGGCATCACAGCAACGCATCCGCGAGGAACTGGGCCCTGGCGTTCAGGTCTACGGCGGTTTCGAGTCCCTGCTGGCCGATACCGAACTCGATGCCGTCATGATGGCCATACCGGATGCCATCCACGAAGCCGCCATATGCGCCGTACTCGACTCCGGCGTCGCCGTCTATTACGAACCACCGCTCGCCGACGACCCAGAACGAATACGCAAGATGCTGAAGCGATTGGTCGCCGCCGGCCAGGTGACCCACGGTGATCTGGAGATTGGCTTTGCAAGCGTCGTGCATCGCGCCGCCGAACTGTTACGGGAGGGAGCGATCGGCGCGCTGCAGACTGCACACCTGAAACTGCGGAGTAACTGGGCGGAATTCGGAGGTCCCGACCTCTGCCTCGCCCATCACCTGGGCCCCTGGTACGTGGACGGACTGAACAGCATCCTGGGCCGGTCGCCCAGTCGCGTACTGGTCATGGACGGCCATGGACAGCCCGGCCGGCGCCAGTTCCACAGCCTGGCTCACTTAGACTACGACGGCCTCTGGGGTACAATACACCTGAACATCAACTCGGTCGACGAGATGGAGACTACGATCGAGGTAACCGGCGATGAAGGCGATCTCCACGTCGACTATTTCCGAAATACGATAAAGGTGCGCAGCAAGTCCGATGCCGATGGCGAAGTGATCCACGTAGAGCCGGCGATGCCCGTTGTGGGCGGTTGGCCCGGCGAGGCGGAGAGCGTCGCCGAATTCCTGGACGCGGTAGCGCACGGCACACCGAACCGCACAAATGGCAGAATGGCCGCACAGCTCTATCTCACGGGACTCGCTATCGAGCAGTCGAAGGACTCGGGCGGCTGGGTCGAAATCGAGGACGTGGCCGGGCTGGAATCATAACATCGATTCAGGAGACTGGCATGAGGGGAGTTAGAGTAGATCCGGAACGGCGTGAAACGCGGATGCTCAGGAGGCACGTGCCTTTTGCGGACGCCCGCGTCATCGACATCGGTTGCGGAGACGGCCGGTTGTCGAACCGCATCAGGGGATGGGTTCAATCGATCGCCGGGGTAGACATGGCCGGAGAAGAAGTAAGGCGCGCCCATGCACGTAAGCGATTGGATGACACCGCTCGGTTCGCCGTGGCCGATGCGTCCCGCCTGCCCTATCAGGACCGGAGTTTCGACCTTGCCCTGTTCTCATGGTCCTTGTGATGAGTGCGACAAGAGGGCATGGGGCATGCCCTTCACGAAGCATGTCGTGTAGTGAAGAACGGTGGCCGGGTCGTGGATATACGTCCTTACTTCCCGGCAGACCTGGGCAGTCGCCGCCACGCGAGGCAGCAGGTGTGCTGCCAGGTGGAAGATGAAGCAATCCTGGTGGCCACGTTGGCCAGAGACTACGTCGACTTTCATTTCGCGGACCGGGTGGTGGCGGAGGCGGTCGGAAACAACAAACTTGTAACGAACCTGCAAACGAAATTCGAATTCAGGCACTATCTCGACAGTCTGGCGTTATTCGACCAGTACAGGGCCAAGTGGTGGGACAAGGCGCACATTCCCGTCGCGGACCGGCGTCTTCTCGAACGAACCATGCAGCGCCATCCCGATGCGGTGATTCGAGTTGATACCCCGGTTCAACTGCGCGTAATGACTAAGTTGTAATGTCAAAGAAAGGGAGCGTTCCGGCATGGCCGAGCCATCTTCATTGAAACATCGCATCCGCAACGGTGAATTCGTGAACGGCCTGGGCGTATCCATGGATTCCAGCAGGGATGACCTGGAACGGATACTCCAGCAGGACCAAATCGATTTCTTCAATGTCGACTGTCAGCATGGGCCCCAGAGCGAGGACCGGATCGTGTCCTTCTGCGCCTCGGCCGAAGCGTTAGGCGTTCCGGTGATCCTGCGGATTAAGCACACCCGGCACACCTACCTGATCGGAAACTACCTGGATCTGGGTCCCGCGGGCATCCTCGTTCCCGAAGTCAAGGAAGAAGCCACAGTGCAGGAAGCGATCCACTTCTTCTACTATCCACAGTTCGGTGGAAGAAGCTGGGGCGGGAGCGCGCGCCATGGCATCCGCGATCGTTCCGACCGTCTCGAATACGCGGCCTGGTGGAACGATACCGGCATGCTGTGGCTGCAGCTCGAGTCGGTCGAAGCCGTCATCAACTGCCGGCAACTGGCCCTGGACGGCGTGGACGTCCTCACCTTCGGCCCCAACGACCTGATGTACGACATCGAAAGGTATCACCGCCCTCCCTTCCGGACCGTGGAGGACTGCGTCCGGCACGTCGCCCGTGAGATGGAGGGCACGTCGGTCGCCGTCAGCCTGGCGCTCCTGGACCCATCGGAACGGGACAAGTACATCGAGATGGGACTGACCGTGCTGCAAACGCCAATGGTAGTCTGAACCGGGACTGGTACCAGGCACAGTCTTGTTAGTCGCCTCCGTTTGATCGCCGAAATCATACCCAAAGGAACAACCGATGAATCGACCGCCGGAAGCATACATTCATGTAGATGAAACGTCCCTGCTGGCATTCACGACGGCCTGTTTCGAAAAAGTGGGACTATCCAATCACCATGCCTCGATCATCAGCCGCCTGCTGGTGAACTCCGACCTGAGGGGCGTACGCAGTCACGGCGTAAGGGCGGCATCGGGATACACGCGTACTTTCGCCGAAGGCAACTGCAACACCCGTCCCGATGTGAAAATCATCTCGGAGTCCCCCACGTCTGTAGTCGTCGACGGTGACGGAACGCTCGGGTACTGGCCCATGGTCGAAGCGACCAATGGCGCCATCCGAAAGGCCCGGGAAAATGGGATGGGCATGGGACTCGTCCGTCATATCGGACATTACGGTTCGGCGGGACACTACACCCGGATGTGCATGGAAGCCGGATGCATCGGATTCTCGGTCCAGGGTTACCGCAACATGGGAAACGCCCGCAGCCAGGATCCGAAACCCCAGATTGGATACATCGGAAACCCGCCGCTTTGTTTCGGCATTCCGTCGGGCAAAGAGCCTCCCGTGGTGCAGGATGTGGCTACGCGTATACTGGCTGACTATCAGCAATCACCTGAATTCGATGATCTCCTGACCCGTATACCGGCCGCTTTCTTCAAGAGCATCGGCTACGGGGCAGTGGCAACGTTACTTGGATGCGCCCTGGCCGGAGCCGCGCTGCCAGAGGCCGATGAGGTACAAGAGCGGTGGCCGGCGGCGAACCACGGCGGTATGGTTCTGGCCATTCATATCGAGACGGTAATCCCTGAAGCGGACTTTCACGAAGAGGTAGACCGTTTCGTAAAGGACGTGCGGGAATCCTATGAACCAATGCCAGGCTATGGCGAAGCGCTGCTCCCCGGAGCAATCGAAGCACAGCGCATGGCCCTGCACCGGAAGCAGGGAATCCGCTTTGGCGAAATCGAACAGGACACGGTTCGGGAAATGGGCGAACGACTGGATGTACCGCTGCCTTGGAATGGCTAGAATCACCTTATTTTAAACTAATTGCACCATTGATATCTGCAAGAATCAGATCAATTACCACTTGAACGGTTAGATATACAGCTCACATCACGCTAAACGAGGTCACAAATAGCTGTAATCCTCAGTTATTACTATATATTGTAGTAAGAAATACAAGTAATACAACATATTCTATTATTGTGTATATATGAATTCCTCTCACAGCGCCTGTTCGACATGCAATTAAGATTAGAATATAAGGAGTATACCGTGGCAAAGTACCGGGCAGGACTCATCGGACTCGGCTGGATGGGTATGCTTTACGATCTGGCCGAAAGAACGGGTGTGTGGAACGTGGATGATATCGATCGACCCACGCCGGAACTGAATATCCATCGGCGTTTCCTTTACCATGAAAACCCCGGAACAGAGGGCCTTCCATCATCCTACGCCGAAGCATTGTGGGACAGGCCGGAGGTAGCCCTGATCGCAGCGGCGGACCGGGATGTGAGACGGCTGCAAGCTTTCCGCGAGAGATACGATGTAGTCTCCCTCTATGATGATGCAGGGGATTTGCTGGCCCTAGAACGGCCGGAAATAGTTTCCATCGCCACGAACACCAAGCACAGGGCGGATCTGACTTGTCTTGCCGTACATCATGGCGCGAAAGGGATATTCACCGAGAAACCCATGGCCCACACGCTCGAAGAAGCTGACCGCATGGTAAGTACCTGTGCGGAAGCGAGCGTTCCATTGAGTTGCGGCGCAACTACTACCACCCATCCGTCCTTCGGCCGGGCCCGGCAACTGGTCCTCGATGGCGCCATCGGCGAACTGTTGTCCATCGAGGCCCACGGGCCGTTTGCGCAGCACCAGAACTGGTCGTATTTCCTGGACAGCGAACCTGCTTGGGTGATCGGAACGGGCGATAAACCACGTCAGGAATCAGGTAGCGAAGAGTTTGCGGGGCAGGGCTTGATGGTGACCGAGAGCGGTCTCGTGGTACATTTCCGCAAAGGCGCACCGGGCGTTCGAATTTTTGGCAGCAAGGGCGAACTCGTCTTCGATTTCCTCACGGCATGGCAGCAGTGGATCGAAATGGAAGTGGAGGGACGGCCGTACCGGGTCGAGGTTCCGTGGCCAGGACCCCAGTTCGTACCGCCATACGGAGGCGTCTATACTTTGAACGACGTGATGGACTGCCTGGCGGGAAGGCTGGACGAACCGAAGAACTCCGGCCGCAGGGTGGCCATGGCCCTTGAGGTGGAAATCGCGCTCAAACTGTCGTCTTCGAGGGGTGGCGTGCGTGTCGATCTGCCCCTTGAGGATCGCTCACTGGGGCTAAACTACGACTGGTTCCGGTAGTTGTTACGATCGGTCCGTATCGCCCAATCCATCCCGCTGCACCCGCCGAATCCCCGATGTCAGCCTTTCCATGTCCTCATCCGAGTTGAACACATGGGTCGAAACACGCGTGCTTTCCGCCGCGAATTCGAGCGGGGAGACCAGCACCTTCTCCTGCTGCTGCAGACTCTCCGCCAGGGGGCCCGCCTCCAAGCCAGGTACGTGAAAAGTGACGATGCCGGATGAATCATCGTAGGCAAGCGGGGTCTCAAGAACCAGATCGGGAATCTCCAACAGGGCGGATTTCATTCGATCCGTATAGGCCGCGATCCCGGCGAAAACCTTGACCCAGCCAAAACCGGCCCAGATGTCCAGGGCCTTGCCGAATCCAGCCTGGTCAGGCACGCTTCGTGTGGCAAACTCGAACCGTTTGGCTTCGTCCAAAAGGTCCATGTTGCCATCCTGGTCGAATGATTTCTGCGAGTGGGATCCTATCCAGCTCGGCTTGAGCCATTCGATGCGGTCTTTACGGATGTACAGTCCCCCGGTACCCTGCGGGGCCATGGTGTATTTGTGCCCGCAGAAGCTGTAGAAGTCGCAGTCCAGGTCCCGGACATCGATCGGAATGGCCCCGAACGACTGCGCGCCATCATATAGGACGGGCGTATCTTTCGCATGGGCCAGGTCGCAGATTGCCCGGCCCGGCAGGCGCAGACCCGTACGCCTGGAGACGTGGCTTACGCTGACCAGCCTGGTCCGATCATCGATCAATTGATCCATCTCTTCCAGCGTTCTATCGTGATCGTTATACAGTGGGGCGAACCGGAGCTCCACATCGTATCTGCCAGTCAGGTTGTACCAGGTCAGCCGGTTGCCCGGGTGCTCGTGCGTGCTTAGCAATACGTTGTCGCCCGGTTTCCAGTCGATCCCGTTGGCCACGATATTGATGCCGATGGTGGTGTTTTCAGTCAGAACGATCTCTTCCGGAGTGGCGTTGATCGTATCCGCTACCTTGCCCCGGGTTTCCTGCATCTGCTGTTGCAACTTCCGGGCTACGAAGGGCAGGGCGGGACCACGGCTTTGAATCCTCAGCGAACGGATAACCTCGTCGATAATCGGAGTCAACTTGGGCGAGAACCCGCTGGTCTGGAAATATGCGAATCCGTCCAGATCCGGCAGCATGGACTGTACTTCTGACGTAAGTGACATCGGCTGGGATTCCTTGTGATATTGGTACGACGATGGAGATTGGATCACACAAAAATGTGAGATCGCCGAACGTTTCGACTTCGCGTATCCAGAATCGTCGTGAAATGGTATCGCAGCCACCGGAGCCTGTCAAATGATTTGGGCTTGACGCTTCGCGCGGGCTGTTTAATTTGCCCTGACTTCATACACTACAAATCAAGAATGTCTATACATACGGTGTATCTCACGTATTCCGAATCGCATACGGTCATCGCGGATGAAACAGGTATACACGTGAATGGACTTTGATACGAGGAATCCCGATGATGGCATATGACGTAGTCGGCCTCGGTTGCGCCTGCCTGGACTTCCTGGGGATCGTGCCCCGCTTGCCGGCACGGGACGAACAGGTCTGGATGAGCGACTCGACCCAGCAGGGCGGCGGGATGGTCTCCACCGCGCTGGTTGCGCTTTCCAGGCTGGGAGCGTCCACGGCCTTTGTGGGTAAGATCGGCAATGACATGGCCGGCCGGGTCGTGAAGGAGGAATTCGACCTTTACGGTGTCGACGCGACCCACCTGGGCATAGCGCCGGGCGCATTAACGCCCATCAGCATGATCCTCGTCGACGCATCGACCGGCCAGCGGACCATCATGGCCGGCGGGACGACCGTAGCTTTGCTTCCCGCCGAAGTTCCCGCCGAGATGGTCGCCTCCGCGAAATACCTTCATCTGGACAACACCAATCGAAGGGCGGCACTTACCGCGGCGCGGCTCGCACGGGATTCCGGTGTGCCCGTGGTGCTCGACGCGGACACCGTGTCCCCACCTGAAGATCTCGAAGACCTGCTGCATCTGACGGATTACCTGATCGCATCCCGGGTGTTTTCTGAAGAGTTGACGGCCCAGGCCGATCCGTCGGAGGCCGCGAAGTCCCTGTCCGGTTACGGCCCTGCCGTCACGGTCGTAACCCTGGGCGAGGAAGGAAGTCATATGCTGGCTGGTGGCAGGTCGTTTCACACACCGGCCTTTCCCGTAGACGTTGTCGACACCACCGGAGCGGGTGATGTGTACCACGGCGCGTTTATATTTGGCCTGCTTCAGGGGTGGGAGGTGGAGAAGACCGCCGAATTTGCCTCGGCCGTCGCCGCCATAAGCTGCACCCGGCTCGGTGGAAGGACCGGTATTCCCGACTTGAAATGCGCGTTGGATTTTCTGCGGGACCGCGATACGGAGCACTTTAACGACCGGGAACTGTAACCCGGCGGGGCACTGGCGGACCGTTACAGGATTTCCTTCAACACTTCGATCAGTCGATCGATTTCCGCGGGGGTGTTGTAGAAGTGGGTAGATACTCTGACGAGATCGTGGTATCTACGTTGATCCCGGCTCAGGATTATGCCGGCCTTTCCTTCCAGGATACCACGCAGCAGACTGGTGTCCCAGCCTTCCA
>JAPOOT010000300.1 GCA_026713285.1 Gemmatimonadota bacterium
CTTGAAGTTCTTCCTGGGTAAACAGTCGCTTGCAGACTTTATCCATGTGCGCTTTGAGGGGCGGGTGTTTTGTCAGTTCGTAACATTTGACATCCACACCGTATGGTAAACTGCTTTCATGAAACAAAGTCCATAAACGGTTTATATGTTTATCGGTTAAATTACCGTGCAATACCAGATCAATATCAGACTCGTTGCGAAAACTGCCTGTAGCTCGCGAACCAAACAGGTCCACACGGGTTATGTGGTTCGCATACACCGATAGGATGCGTTTAAGTATCTCAAGTTGACTCTTTGGTATGCCGTGATCCATGACTACTCGGGGTAGAATTCGTTTAGTTTTTGGTAAAGTTTGTTAAACTCGTCAAGGTAGTTGTATTGTAATTCTTCGATTAACTTCTCGAACTCTTCGAGTTCATACTCGTGTGACATCAGATTTCGCGCATCGAGCATTTCCATCCACAAATCTCCATTCTTAACCAGTTTTGCCTCGAATGCCTTACGTATTACCGATCTTGGGGTGACTTGCTCAAAGACAACGTTTTCACTCTCAAGATAATCTTTCATGACCTTCCATGAAAGTTCCATGGTATACTCGAATCGTTGGATAACACCTTCTTTCTCAAGTTGACTGAGTTCTCTCGTTTCCATAACCTCAACTGCTTCTCTGAGTAAAAAGAAAGCTCGTCTGTAGTTATAGAATCTGTATTGCCAGCGAGGTGTTGAGTCTAACAATCAGGACCACCCTAAGATCGGACAAGTACGTTATCGGTACATTTAAAAAGGGCGGGAAGATGCATCTCCCGCCCTTGCTGTTTACCCTTCCCACTCTCCTAACCTTCTACATGCGTCTACCCGCCGTTCTCCGCTACGGCCTTCTGTACCCGGGGCGGGGACATGGGCAGGTCGCGGAGCCTTACGCCCGTCGCGGCGTAGATCGCGTTGGAGAGCGCGGCCGGAGGCGGTACGATCGGCACTTCGCCGACACCCCGCACACCATAGGGATGGGACTCGTTGGGCACTTCCACGATGATCGTCTCGATCATGGGCAGGTCGAGCGTCGTGGGCATGCGGTAATCCAGGAAACTGGCATTGGTCATGGAGCCTTCGTCGTTGTAGATGTATTCCTCGTTGAGACCCCAGCCGATGCCCTGCACCACGCCGCCCTGCATCTGGCCTTCCACGTAGCTCGGGTGAATGGCCGTGCCGGCGTCCTGGACCGCGGTATACCGGAGTATGTCCACCTTGCCCGTTTCCCTGTCGACTTCCACGTCGACGACGTGGGTGGCGAAGGCGCCGCCCCCGCTGCCGTCGGGATTCGTGCTGACCTGGGCGACCACGGGACCGCCGGCGTCGCCGGCCTGGCTGGCCACCTCCTTGAAGGTGCCCCGCTTTTCCGCGTCGTCCTTGTAGGAGAATACCCCGTCGGCGAAGTCGATGGCGTCGGCGGGCACGTCCCAGAGCTTCGACGCTCTCTCCTTGATTTCGCGGATGAGGGCCAGGCCCGTGGCGTGGGCGGCGTAGCCCGTTCCGAAGGTCGTGCGGCTGCCGCCGGTCACGTCGGTATAGCCGATCGAGTCCGTATCCACGACGTAGGGCTTGATGTCGGTGGCCTCAAGGCCGATGGTCTCGGCCAGTTGCATGGCGATGGACGCCCGCGAGCCTCCGATATCGGTGGAACCCTCGAGCATGTTGATGGTGCCGTCGGGATTGATGCTAACTGAAATGGCCGACCTTCCGCCGTTGAAGTTGAACCAGTAACCGGATGCTACGCCCCGGCCGCGGACCTTGCCGTTCGCCGACTTCTCGAGGTCAGAACGGTAGTGCTCGCTGTTGAGCGCGGCTTCGGTGGTCTCGATGCAGCCGACGCGCGGATGTACTGGACCGTCGGCCCGGCGGGTGCCTTCCTTCGCGCCGTTTTTCACCCGGAAGTCGAGGGGATCCATGCCGAGCTGCTCGCTGATCTCGTCGACGATGGTCTCCGTGGCGAACGCGGCGTTGGTGGCGCCTGGCGCGCGGTAGGCGTTCGTCTTGGGCTTGTTCACGCACACGTCGTACCCGTCGATCTGCACGTTGGGTATATCGTAGGGCGTGAAGATGCAGCCCGCGCCCGCGCCGACCGGCGAGCCGGGATAGGCGCCGGCCTCGTAGGCCATGTACGCCGTGGCGGCCGTAAGCCGTCCGTCCCTGGTGGCGCCCATTTTGACCTTCAGGTATGAGCCTGGCGTCGGTCCCGTTGCTTCGAATACCTCGTCGCGGGTCATCGTCATCTTGACCGGATGCCCCGTCTTCTTCGAAAGCAGTGCGGCGACCGGGTCCAGGTAGACGGAAATCTTGCCGCCGAAACCGCCTCCGATCTCCAGGGGCACGATTTTGACCTTCGAGATGGGCATCTGGAGGATTTCCGCCATCTGGTCCCGCACCGAGAAAGCGCCTTGCGTGCTCGTCCAAATGGTGAGCTGGCCTTCTTCGTTCCAAAGGGCCGTGGCGTTATGACTCTCGATGTAGCCCTGGTGGACGGTCTGTGTAGTAAACTCGCGCTCGACCACCACGTCGGCTTCGGCAAAACCGTCGTCCGGCTCGCCCATCTTGTGCTGGAAGTGGTTGGCGATATTGCTGACCTTGTCCGTCTCCTCGCCCATGGACGTGGTCTTCATGTCCTCGTGCAGGACCGGGGCGCCGTCTTCCATGGCTTCCAGCACGCCCGTCACGTGGGGCAGCACTTCGTATTCCACGTCGATCAGTTCCACCGCCTCCTGGGCAACGTGCAGGTTTACCGCGGCCACCCCGGCCACGGCATGGCCCTTGTAGAGCACCTTGCCATAGGCCAGCACGTTGTTGCTGGCGTCGCGCAGGTTGACGATCGCTTCGCCCAGGTCGGCGAGCTTGTCCGCGATCTGCGGCAGTTCCTGGGCGGTGACGACCGCCCGGACGCCCGGATGGGCTTCCGCCCGGGTCGTGTCGATATGCTTGATCCGCGCATGGGGATGGGGGCTGCGTTTGATGGCGCCGTAAAGCAGGCCGGTCAACTGAATATCGGCGCCGTAGACCGCCCGGCCCGTGACCTTGTCCACCCCGTCGTGGCGAATCGGACGGGAGCCGATGACCTTATGTCCGTTTTGTGACACGTCTCTTACCTCCGTTTAGTCATACCAAATTGGCCAATTCCGGCCGCGTTCCCTTTAGCGGACGCGTGCCGATCGTTACGGGTCAGGCATCGGGTCAGGCGCCGTTCCTGGCGTCCAGGACCGCGCGGACGATTTTGTCGTATCCGGTGCAGCGGCAGAGATTGCCGGCCAGCCAGTAGCGAACCTCGTCCTCGGAGGGGTTCGGATTACGGTCCAGCAGGGCCTTGGCGGAAACGATAAACCCGGGCGTGCATATACCGCACTGCAGCGCCGCGTGTTCCAGAAACTTCTGCTGCAGCGGATGCAGGTTGGCGGCCGATCCGACCCCTTCGATGGTCGTTAATTCGCAGCCGTCGGCTTCTACGCCCAGCACGCAGCAGGAATTGACGAGCCTGCCGTCCATGATCACGTTGCAGGCGCCGCAGTTGCCGTTGTTGCACCCTTCTTTCGCGCCGGTGAGATCCAGCTCGTCGCGCAGTACTTCGAGCAGGCTGTTGCGCGGTTCACAAAGGAAATCGACGGATTCTCCGTTTATGTTCGTCTGTACGTGTACTTTTTTCGACATCGACGGCTACTCCTTGGCTCGTTGTACCGCGCCCTGCAGAACCCGGCGCGTCAATACGCTGGTCAGATGTTTTCGGTATTCAGCGGTACCCCGCATGTCGCTGATGGGCCGGGCCGCGTCACGGGCAATATCGGCAGCCCGTTGGATCGACTCGTCGGACACGGGCTGTCCGGCCAGGGCCGCTCCGGCTTCACTTACGAATAGCGGCGTCGGGGCCACGGCGCCTATGGCGATGCGCGCGGAGACGAAGGAAGAACCGTCGCCACTGAGTATCACCGACGCGCCGACGCCCACCACGGCGATATCCATCTCGTTGCGGGGGATGAACCGCCGGTAGAACGCACCGGAATTCGGCGCTGGCGCGGGGAAACGGAGCGACACCAGGAACTCGCCGTCCGCCAGCACGGTGCGGCCGGGCGCCGTACAGAAGTCCTCCACCGCCACGTTCCGGGTTCCGCCGGGACCGGCGATTTCCGCCTCGCCGCCCAGGACGATCATGGGGGGAATCGTATCGCCCGCCGGGGATGCGTTGCACAGGTTCCCACCCAGGCTGGCCCTGCCCTGGATCCCCGTGCCGCCTACCAGTTTCGCCGCGTCCATGAGTCCCGGATAGGCCGCGGCGATTTCCGCGTCTCCGTAGATCCGGTAACAGGGCACGGCCGCTCCGATTGTGAGACCGGTCGCGGCGTTGTAGGACAACGCGTTCAACTCGGCGATTTTCTTGACGTCCACCACCAGGTCAGTACGCCGCCGGTTCTCCCGAAGCTGAACGATCAGGTCCGTTCCGCCCGCGAGCACACAGGCGTTTTCCCCGTGATCGCTGAGCATTACCACCGCATCGGCCACGCTTTCCGGCGTGGCATAGTCGAATGCGTGCAAGACACACTCCTTTGCTGTTGACCTTAACTGATAACTGCGTGATAATTCTGAAAATCAGGTACAGGATATGCGCGCGTTCATTCCGCGCATATACACCGCGCATATGCAAAAATACGATCTACATAATTAGGCGTTGTCAAATACGGTGTCAAGTGGGAAAGAAAACCACTTCCCGAATTGCTGAGGCGCACCGGAATCTACGGCAATTCGCCCAGTTTGAGCCGCCCCTCCAGATCGTCCACGAACTGCCGCGCGACCCTGCCCGATCGGCCGCTGGCGCGCTGCACCCACCGGAGGGACTCCCGCCGCAGCAGGTCCCCGTCGATATGGATTCCGCGTTGATCGACGAGATGGCGAACGATTTCGAAATAGGTGTCCTGGGTGATCCGATAGAATCCGATGGAGAGGCCGAAACGGTCGCTCAACGAAACCTTCTCCTCCACGGTCTCCTGTGGATGGATTTCGTCGTCGTCCGGACTGAATCGCGGCGTGTTGTCGGCGAACTTCTCCTGCATCAGGTGCCTTCGGTTGGACGTGGCGTAGACGAGCACGTTGTCGGGACGGGCGGAAAGACTGCCTTCGAGGAGCGCTTTGAGCTCGAGATAGACGGATTCGTCATCCAAAAAAGACAGGTCGTCGCAGAACAGGACGAAACGCTCGGGGCGGTCCCACAGGATCTCGACGATCTCGGGCAGATCCGTCAGGTCCTGCTTGCGGACTTCGATCATGCGCAGTCCCTCGCCGGCGAACCGGGCCAGCAGTCCCTTAACCACCGAAGACTTGCCTGTTCCGCGTTCTCCCCAGATCAGCGTGTTGTTCGCGGGCATTCCGCGAACGAACTGGCGGGGATTTCGGTCAAGGATCCCGATCTCTCGGTCGAGGCCGAAGAGATCGCCCAGGTCCGCCAGGTCGGGGTGTACGATCGGTTCGAGGAATCCCCTTCCGCCCTTTTTCCGCCATTGGAATGCGACAGAATCGGCATAGACGTCGCCGGACTCGTCGCCCGTCCCTCCGGCATAAGCGGAGAGGAGCGATTCGATGCGGTCCATCAGCCGTTCGAGTCTTGGCAGGAGATCGGTCAGGTTTCTTACGGGATGATCGGGCATGGCTACGTATCCGCTCTGCTTCGTTGTTCCTTCAAGGGTCCAGGGTGTAAGGCGCCAGGCCAAGCGGCAGGGGCGCCGGCCTGGTACAGGAGCTTTCCAGATTAATATGCCGTCCCGACTCCGACGATTCCTCGATGGACAGCATGACGTCAAGCACGTGAAAGGTCAGTTCGCCGCTGGCCCGGTGCGGGCGTCCCGAGCGCAGGGCGTAGACCATGTCCGCCACGCCCAACCCGCGGCTTTGTTCTTCGTAACCGTGGCTAAGAGGCATTTCAGTCCAGGTTTCGGCCCCGGCGCGGCGCAGTTTCACGGGTCCGCCGAACGAATTGGGATCGGGTACGCTCAGGGATCCCTCCGAACCGTATATCTCGATGCGGGGCAGTTCATGGTGCCACACGTCGAAACTGGTCACGATCGTCCCGATGGGTCCGCTTTCGAATTCGAGCACGCCCGCCAGGTGCGTGGGCACTTCGACCTCTATTTTCTCTCCATACAACGGTTCGCTCGTTATCGTGCGCTCGGAACGGGTGATGCGTGTGGCGCCCGAAAGCCGGGCGACCGGCCCCAGCAGATTGACCAGCGCCGTGACGTAGTACGGACCCATGTCCAGCATGGGACCGGCGCCGGGCTTGTAGAAGAAACCGGGGTCGGGATGCCACCTCTCGTGTCCCGGACTCAGCATGAAGGCCGTGGCGGCCACCGGTTCGCCGATCCAACCGTCGTCGATAAGCTTTCGGCAGGTCTGAATGCCGGCCCCCATGAAGGTGTCCGGCGCTCCGCCCACCAGTTTTCCCGATATCCGTGCGAGATCGAGCAAGGCCCGTCCATCCTCTTTCCGGATCGCCATGGGTTTTTCTGTATATACCGATTTTCCGTGCTCCAAAGCGGCCCGGGCGATTCCGGCGTGTGCGGCGGGTATGGTAAGGTTGATGACGATCTCAATGGCGGGATCGTCCAGCAGGGCCTCGGCCGTGCGGGATTCCACGCCCTCGAATTCGGCGGCCCTGGCCCGCGACCGTTCCGGGACCATGTCGGCACAGGCGACCACGTCGAAAGCCTCGAACTTGCGCCCCGCCTCGAAGTACACGCCGCTGATGTTGCCGCATCCGATGATACCCGCCCTGAGCGCTGACATGGGATTTCATTTCTCCATTGCAATAAAGGATACCGGCAAACGCAAACGGAATGCCCGGCGTCGAAGGAATGCCCGGCGTCGAAGGAATGCCCGGCGTCGAAGGAATTCGTTTCGAAACGGGCGCCGCCTTCGTGGAGCGTATTCCCCACCCGGCGACGCGAATCCCGCTGGACAAATTCCATCACTTCTAACCTGACGGGCGGCGCACGTCAAGCGAAATATGCCGTTGGACGGACCCGTAATCGCTTGACGTCTCGGTGGAGCTTGCCTATTATCTCAAGCGTTCCCCGACCGGCGTGCAGGCCCGTTCGAAAGTGGTTCTGATCGCCGATGGTATGCCCCGGAGCATTGCGCGATTTCGTGATCAACCCACCGGAGAAACCTTGTTCAAGCAGATCCTTTCTTACGGTTTGCTCTTAAGCGCGCTGATCGCCGGGTGCGCCGAAAACAATGTCGGTCCCGGCAATATTGCCCGCCCCCTCGTCGGAAACTACGATCTTGAAAGCCGCACAGTAAACTTTACCACGCAGACCGATTCCGGCACCGTGGTGGAACAATCCGTGCTGGTTCCTCCCCAGGTGCGGGGCCTGCTCCACCTCAGTGGCAACGGCCGATATGGCCAGGTCGATACGACCGCTGTATCGGATTCCACTGTCGTCCGCATCCAGAACGGACGGTGGAGCGTTCTGGACAGTTTCTTCTACTTCATAACCGATGATAACCGGCAGTTCGAGGACCGCTTCACTTTCGACGGTCTGAGGCTGGTTCGCACCTCCATGGAAATCCGACACTCCTCGGGAAGACTGTTCAACGTTGAGGACGTCTGGCTCAAGCAGGGCCCCGACGAAACCCCACCGGATCCATAACGCCTCCGAAAGAACCAGGGCATGACCCTAGTTAAGGACGACCTGCCAGCCTCCGCCTTCTCCGACCATCCCCAGGTCTACGAAGAAGGGTTCAACATAAAGACGGTCATCGGGATCGTCTTTCTCGGGCTGTTCATGATCCCGGGTTCGATCTATCTGAACCTGATCGCCGGACAGAGCCTGGGGCCCGCGGCGGAGTGGACCACGATCATCCTGTTTATCGAAGTCGCGCGCCGGTCCTTCACCACGCTCAGCCGCCAGGAAATCTACATGCTGTACTACGTGGCGGCCAGCCTCACCGCCGGCGTGGGCCTGGCCCTTTCCGGGGGGCCCTTTGCCCAGCTGATCTGGTACCAGTACTTCGTCCAGTCCCCCGGAGCCCGGGCTTTCGGTATCGACGAACAGATTCCCTCGTGGATCTCTCCCGGGGGAGACTCCGAAGCCATCGTGCTCCGCACGCTGCTGCACGGGGAATGGCTCGTACCGATACTGCTCGTCGCCGTGCTCCATATCTTCAACCGGGCGAGTGCCTTTACGCTGGGTTACGGATTGTTCCGCGTAACGGCCGACGTGGAACGCCTTCCCTTTCCCCTGGCTCCTATCCAGGCGGAAGGCGCCACGGCCCTGGCGGAGAGTTCGGCGGGACAGGAATCATGGCGCTGGCGCGCATTCAGCATCGGGGCCATGCTGGGGCTCGTATTCGGCGCGTTCTATATCGGCATACCGGCAGTCACGGGCGCGCTGCTGGCCGAACCGATTACGCTGATTCCCATTCCCTTTGCCGACCTGACGCGCAATACCGAGAACATTCTGCCGGCCGCGGCCATGGCGGTCGAACTGGGACTGGGACCCGTGCTGACGGGGTTTGTCCTGCCATTCTGGATCGTGGTCGGTTCCGCCATCGGGGCTTTGCTTACCGTGGTCCTCAACCCGCTGCTTTACGATCTGAATATCCTGCGTACCTGGTCGCCGGGCATGGACGCCATCCAGACGACGCTGGTCAACGATATCGATTTCTGGATGAGCGTACGCATCGGCACGGGCTTCGCCGTCGCGCTGATCGGCGGGTGGAGCATCCTGGCCGGACTCAGGAAAAGGAAGGACGGAAAAGGGCGCGAAGGGTCGAAGGGCGGACCGGCAAGCCGGAACGCCACGCCGGCCGGCAGGGGGGATTTTCCCTTCTCCCTGATTCTTGGCGCTTTTCTGCTTCTGACAGTCGGGTACGTCGTGCTGAGCTGGCGCCTGGTGCCCGGGTTCCCCATTCTCTTCTTCGTATTTTACGGGTTCGTTTATACGCCAATCAGTTCATACGCGAGCGCCCGCCTGCGCGCGATCACGGGCGCCGACCTGCAGTTCCCTCTCATTAAGGAAGCCACGTTCATCCTCAGCGGCTACAAAGGGGTGGACATCTGGTTCGCGCCTATTCCGATTTTCAATTACGGGGGACAGGCCCAGGCCTTTAAAGAAGTCGAGCTCACCGGAACACGGTTCACGAGCGTGCTGAAGGCGGAGCTGGTCATGATCCCCGTATTGCTGGTCTGCAGCCTCCTGTTCTGGCACTTCGTCTGGGGACTCGCGCCGATTCCGTCTCAAGCCTATCCCTACGCGCAGAAGTTCTGGCAGCAGCAGGCCACGATGCAGGCGCTGTGGTATTCCAGCACGGCCGGATCGGGATTCGAGTCCAGCTACCTGATCGAAGCGCTGAAAATCCCCTACATGATAGGCGGCGCCGCTTTCGGCGTACTGGCCTACGCCGTCCTGGCGGCCTTCAATCTACCTGTCATGCTTATTTTCGGTATGATCGCCAGCGTGGGAACGGTGCCCCACGCCTTCATTCCGCAGTTTTTCGGCGCACTGCTGGGCAGGTTCTACATGGAAAGGAAATTCGGCAGGCAAAGATGGATGCGGTACACGCCCGTGCTCGCGGCCGGATATGCCTGTGGCACGGGATTGGTCGGCATGGCCACGGTAGCCGTCGCACTGATTTCGAAGACCGTGGCGCCCCTGGTCTACTGATCGCCGTCTTTTCTGGTATACCGCTTCAGTTCCTCGATGACGTCCGGCATGATATCCAGCAACTTGCCCATGGGACTACTGGGCGAATTCATATGCAGCAGTTGCGCGCGATCCTGTTGGATGACCAGAAACGCGACCGGTTCGACCGATACACCGCCCCCCGCCCCCCTCTTCTGATCGGCCTCGCCGCCAAATCCCCCGGCGCCGAACCCCAGGGACAGCCTGGAAACCGGAACCACATAGGAATCCCCGATATGTAGGGGTTTGCCCACGTGAACCTCCGTATCGGCGATCTGCCGCAATTCCTCCAGCATGGTATGGATCATCTCGTTGACGGGCATGGGGGTCTCCTGTTTTCCTGGCGCTTAAGGGTCGACTCAATATAAACCCGACGCCGGTCCATGCACATGTATTTTTAGCGCCGGC
>JAPOOT010000111.1 GCA_026713285.1 Gemmatimonadota bacterium
GGCGATTCGATTCAGGGGCAATTCTACGGCGCGGACCACCAGGAGATCGGCGGGATCTTTGAAAGAGACTCTATTGTGGGATCGTTCGGCGTCCGCCGGCATTGACGGGATAACTATTAGGGAGGAAGACCATGTACCGACACAATTACATCCCCTGGGCGGCACTTCTGACCATCGCGTTCGTACTGACCGTAACCGGATGCGAGGGCAAACCAGGTCCGGTAGGACCAGCCGGGCCGCAGGGCGTAGCGGGACCGCAGGGCGTGAAGGGTGACCAGGGCGACACCGGACAAGCGGGTCCGCAGGGTCCGGAAGGGCCGCAGGGACCACCCCCGCCACATCCCCTGGTCGGGACGTGGGTATATGAGGGCAATAACTTTGTCGTCAAGGTCGCGGAGAATCTGCGTGCATACCTGGTCGGCGAAGGCGTGCCCGACACCACCGCCGCGGAGATCGCCGCGGAGTTCGTGGACGGTGCCTCGTCCTTCGGGTTTCCCGCGATCACGTTCAATGCCGATGGCACGTACACCGTAGCCGACCCTGAGGCCCCGGAGACCGGAACATGGAAGAGGGAAGGGGGCAGACTGGTGTTGATAGACAGCGAAGGGACGCGGCAACCCCCCTTCGATTTCTCAGTTGCGGGGGACCGGCTGACGCTTTCGATCCCGCTCGCGGGGTTTCGGGCCGGAGTCCTTGAAGGTGAAGACGAAGAGGCGTCCATGCTGTTCGATCTGGCTTTCGCGGGGATCGACGCGCTGGCCTTTACCTTCACGCGGAAAGTGGAATAACCAGAAAGGAGGACACGCTTGTAATCGCCCCACCTGGCCACCACGGACGCGAAGCTTGCGCGGTTGAAGAAGTCCATCGAGCAACGCCTTGCCCTACTCGAGCCTCGCGCGTCCCGGCTGGAGGAGCAGAACGCGCAGATCAAGAAAGAGATCGACGAGGTGGTGCAGCGGTTTACCGATTAGACGCCGTTATGCGGTAGAACTGCCGGGAGATACCTGAGAAGGTCCGGGTTGCGACGATTATTGGCCGGACGACCTTGCCTAGTCATCATTTCATAGGAGTACGCCATGAATAGCTATGTCATGTCGATGTGCGTATGGGTCGTAGTACTGACCACGGGCTGCGGGGCGATATTTCAGGGATCCCGGCAGAATATCCCAGTCCTCACCTGATTCCGTGTCAGTAGATGTAAATGGAGACGATTATACAACGCCCACCGCGTTAGACCTGGAGCGTAAGAACGAGTATGTCCTCACGTTTTCCAAAGAGGGCTACGAGCAAGCGCGCATCCGCATTTCTAAGCATTTGAGCGGCGAATTTCTGATTTTGGACGTACTGTTTACGGGGCTGGTTGGTGTAGTCGTGGATGGGACAACAGGGTCCTGGTACAATCTCAAACCCGAGTCGGTGACGGTTTCGTTGAACAAAGTCAGTGCCGGTCCCGGACCCGACAAGATCAAGATTGCCATAGAAGGGAGCGGACAACAAAACGAACTGGAAATCAAGTCCTCTGTGCCTGGCGTGAACATACAGGTTACGCCAGTGAAATGACGGTGACCAGGTACATCAGATCCGCCCAACTGCAAAAAGGAATACGGCTCATGAAACATCGAATCGCAACCATTACGCTCTGTCTGCTGGTCGCTGCCATCACCGGCCGGGTAGCCGCCCAGGACGGCTGGTACCTGCGCACCAACCTGGGCTTTGCGGTGGCACCGGGCCTGACCATTGATGCCAGGGATAATGACTGGGGTACGAAATGCGATAAGCTCTCCAACCCGGGTCTTGCCGAGACCGGTCCCAACGACTGCCTGAGTGCGCCTCCCCCGGCGCAGTGGACCCATGAAGTCGGTCGCGGCAGTGGAGTGCAGAGCGTGCTCGCGCTGGGTTTCAGCTGGAACGATCTGCGGTTTGAAGGAGAATACCTGTACAGGACATCGACGCACAAGCAGGATGAGGGCGAATTGCAGGTTTTAGACGTGGTAACGCAGGAGAAGCAGCAGCAGGAACTGGAAACGCTTGAGGGCGGTCTCGAAGACCTTATGGCGCACAGCTTCTTCGTAAACGCATACTACGATTTCAGGTCCGACTCGCCTTTCACGCCCTATGTCGGGATCGGTGTAGGTGTCGCGCGCACGTCGCTGGATTACTATGGGCGCTTCCAGCGAAATGACGATCCGGCTGCAATCTCGACCTTCGAGGATCCACTGTTGAAAGCCAGACTCGCCGGAACCACGACCGTGGGCAGGCACAAGATGAACGATCTGCTGGCCGCATACCAGGCCGTGGCCGGAGTGGACTACGCGCTCAGCGACAAAGTAGGCATAGGCGCCAGGTTCCGGTGGTCGAAGTTCAGCGAGTTCGATGACGAGAAACCGTGGACCCAACTCCGCAGCCATGCTTCGTCGGTGGGCCGTGGGTTCGACGTCATGTACGGCGTCTCGACCAGCGGCCTCATGATGATCGGGGCCAGTCTGAATATGAAGTACAGCTTCTGATCCCTCGTTCATCCTCATACGCGGGAGTGGGGCCATGCGACGCGACGGGAATCTCCACCGGGCGCAGACAGAGTCCGGAACATCGGCTGCTGGACGCCAACGCAACGGAGATCAGGTAAGTGGCCATCGGCTCCGGCACGACTTGCCAATTCAGACGCCTTCATACGGAGGGAGCTGACGTGAACAGAACAACCGCGGTGTTGATTGTCGCAGTCCTGTGCGCCGGCGACGCCCAGGCAC
>JAPOOT010000228.1 GCA_026713285.1 Gemmatimonadota bacterium
ATTCGTGGGCCTCGGAGATCGCCAGGTCCTCGAACGGTGAGGGAAGCTCGAACGTCGTGACCTCGTGGACCTCCGAGATCAAGCTGTCTTCCACGGGTTCGGGGAGATCGAACGTCGTGAATTCGTGGGCCTCGGAGATCGCCAGGTCCTCGAACGGTGAGGGAAGCTCGAACGTCGTGACCTCGTGGACCTCCGAGATCAAGCTGTCTTCCACGGGTTCGGGGAGATCGAACGTCGTGAATTCGTGGGCCTCGGAGATCACGTATTCCTCGACCGGTTCGGGAAGATCGAACGTCGTGACCTCGTGGACCTCGGATATAGCCAGATCTTCAACCGGCGGGGGAACTTCAAAAGATGTGATCTCGTGGGGCTCCGATATCGCAATCTCGTCGAACGGCTCGGGCATTTCGAACGTCGTGATCTCATCCGCCTCTAATATCGCGCGCTCCTCCACAGGCGCCGGCGCCTCGATCGCCGCGATTTCGTGGGCCTCGGCCAATTCATTCTCCTCCACAGGCGGAGGCGCCTCGATCGCCGCGATCTCTTCCGGCTCCGGAGCTTCAGTTTGCTCCACGGGCGGGGGTATCCGGGTCGAAGCGATCTCTTCCAGCTCCGATGAGCCGGTCTCATCCGTCAGCGCCGGCGCCTCGACAGGAGTGATCTCCTCCATTGCTGTTGTCGCACGCTCCTCCACGGGCGGGGGCGCCTCCGCGACAACGGATATCGACTCGCCCGCACCCATGATATCGTCCCCCGGATCCCCGACCGCTTCCGCACGCTCCATACCTCCACCATCGTCCCCGGCCGAGCCCATGGCGTCTTCACCCGAATTCCCGGCAGGCCCGACGCCTTCCGTCCCTCCGCCGTCGTCCCCGGCCGAGCCCATGGCGTCTTCACCAGGATCCCCGGCCGCTTCGGCATCCTCCGCGCTTTCGCCATCCTCCGCATCCGAGACCAGGGTGTTCTCGATGATGACTTCTACCAGAAATGGGGGATACGGTGTCAGTTCGATCATGTCTTCAATCGCTGGTTCCAGGAACCTGTACCAGTAAACCGTCCCGGCCACGATGATATGGACCAGGGCCGCCATGGCGAATCCGACACCGAGAAAACGCCGGGAGAGACGTTTCAGCCGGTGGGGGATCAAATCTTCGAATTCGAGCTTCGCCAGCGCGTTCCGGATCAGTCGAGCGAACTGTCGAATAGAACGGATCATGGTTGCCCTCGAACAAGGTTCCGTTACCTTATTCATGCAACGCCAGGAACCTGGTCAGAGATTCAGTTTATTTTTAAATCGCTGGATTATTTATAAAAATAACAATCTCAACATTGAAACAAAGCGAAATACAGGCAAACCGGGTTTTACATGGGGGGCGAAGGAGGTATGGGTTTCCGGCGTCAGGGGTCTTCGGCAACGGACGCGGAAAGGAACGTTCTCCGGGGAGCATGACGCCGCTTTAAAAGGGAACGTCCGCTGAAACGAATCATATCAGGCCGCTCGCCTGTTCGCAAACCAGGGCCCGCCGCGTCTTCAAGGTCGATCGCCTTTCGGATGGCAGCCATCAACCCCGCGACATTCATTTCGACGGGCGCGACTTCCCGGCCGGATGGGTGTAAATCCGGACGATGTTGCATATCACCATCGAAAATTCAGACTCCTGACAATTCCCTCGTTTTGACTGTCCGGGGTTTTATCGTAGTTTGTTTGTATTATGAGTCAGGCGTGTAATGATTCGCATTCATCGTTCGGGGATTAAGAATGGCGTTAAGAGAGGCGCTTCCCCGGGTCCGATCGATCCGCATGTTCGAAGAGGTATATCGTTGTTATTTCAAAGGTATCCAAAAAAGGGGGCTTCATGACCGAGCGGGACGACAGCGTCGTCGTTCTTTTCCGCGGAGGACGTCTGCCGGAGTGGCATCTGCTGGACCGGGCTCAGCGGATCGATTTCGAGCGCCAGCATGTCGACCTGATGCTGTCGGTCTCCGAGCGTCACGGCCTGATCGGCATCCACGGTTACCGCCTGCTGGGACCCCGTGGCCACTGGGAGCGGTTCTGGACCATCGAATTCCCGGACCTCGCCGGCGCCGAGGAATGGATGTCGGCCGAAGCTGAACCTCCGTACGGACGTTATGGATTCTACGACTATACCCTTGCCCGGCGCGGGCGGCCGGAGGGCCTGGACTGGCTGCCCCGGAAACCGGAACCTCCCGTGGCTCCAGGCGCTCCCGGCGCCGATCCGTACACGATCCCGCCTCTGTCCGCCGATCCTTCGTCGATCGTCCTGTTGGCCTTCGGCGGCCGCCATCGCGGATCAGGACCGGTTGACCCCGGGAAGCATGACAAAGAAAGATGGCGTCATATGCGTAAGGTAGGCCTGGACCACGGACTCTTACACGGCGAGGTCTTCCGGCTGATGGGCGCCAGCGTCCACGGCGAGTTCGCCTGGATCCTGGAATTTCCCGGACTCGCAGGCGCCGAGGCCTGGATCGACGCGGAGACGGCTCCACCGCAGGCGGCCAGCCAGAGACACGATTTCCATCTTGCCAGACGCTGGGCGCCGGAGTACTTCGCCACCTGGCCGCCGGGAAGGGGCGGTTGAGGGGTGTGAAGGCCTACCCCGCGCAATGAAGGGTTTCCTGGCGAATATACTCATCAGGAGACGGGGGTACATCAGAAACGTCTCGAGATATACGCCTGGTTTTCGACCAATCCATAAGACACGGTACACTCGGAAACGTCCCATTGACGCACATCTGCGTCTCCCTGGAGGAGGACCCTCATGGAAAAAGTAAACTGGCCCATGGTAGGCGTTCAGGCGATTTCGACCATCGTGATCGTTGTCATCACGCTGCTCACCTTTACGTCTCAGGCAAATCAAGCACTCAGGGAAGAGATGAGAGCGGAGTTTACGGAAATACGCACTGATTTCAACGAGTTGCGTACCGAGTTCTCCGCACTGCGCTCCGAAGTGCACGACATGAACGGGAGGCTTGGCCGCGTAGAGGGACTCTTGAGGCTCAGTGCGAAGAGCGATGAATAGGTTCGGGAATTCCTTTTCGACAAGTACTTAAATTCGTTGGTCGAAAGTGCCCGTTCCGTAGGGATGCCCTGCGAACAAACGCATATAGAACGATTTAATCCTTGGATACAGCGATTCATAAGACCATCTTAATCCGTTGAACAATCCCGCAAACCGATCACTCATCTTCTCTGTTCAGACCACTAATGCGATCTTCACACCCGAACCCCGGCATCAGACAGCGGCTGCTCTACCTGCACGCGCGGACGCCCAGCGTTTTCTCCGATATCCTGGGATATACGCCCGTAGAACCGGTCAGGGACTACAGGGCGGAAATCACGGCGGATGTCTCCGATTGGCCTTACAACACCGTGCACGACGCGCTCGTCGACGGCTGGCAGATCGTGCAGTTTCCCCATCTACAGGCGCCCATCGACGACAGGGACCTGGACGTCGTGGGATACGAGTTCATCTTGCAGAAACTGGAGGAGGTCCGGGATGGATAAGCACCAGTTGCGCGCGGAGTCGAGGGCGGAATCGCTGCCCGCCGACGCGGAACGGCCAGAAACTGGAACAGACAGGTCCCATCTGCTCACCGATTTGGAGATGGTCGAGTTTATCGTAAACGGCTACCATCTGCTCGAACTCGATCTTCCCGAGGGACTCAACGAGCGCATGGCCGGCCGGCTGGACGGCCTGGACTACAATCCAGGCGACGCCATCGCGGAAGTCGTCCCCGACCTTTGGCAGGTGATCGAGCATCCCGCCGTGAAAGGCGCGCTCGCCAGCCTGCTAGGCGAGGACTACGAAGTGATGGGACACCGGCACTGGCATTGCAAGCAGCCGCACACCGGACACATGTCCTGGCACCAGGACAGCACCAA
The DNA here is from genome assembly GCA_026713285.1 of Gemmatimonadota bacterium. GTDB lineage: Bacteria > JAAXHH01 > JAAXHH01 > JAAXHH01 > JAAXHH01 > JAAXHH01. The sequence goes on from JAPOOT010000228.1 coordinate 3,905, forward strand.
CAGCCGGGACACCCGTATCGACCGGCTGCTCGGGCTGTTTTACCCCACCGACATCACCCCGGAGATGGGTCCGACCATCATCGTCCCGGGCACGCAGTTCCGCAACGCGCCGACGGACCGCATGGCCACCTATACCAACATCCGAGGCCAGGTGCCCATGGTGCTCAAGGCCGGGACCTTTGCCCTGACCCACTACGACCTCTGGCACGGCACCGCGGCCAATCGCACGCCGGTCAAGCGCCACATGATCAAGTTCCTGTTCAGAAGGGTCCGGGACAACAAGGCGCCGACCTGGAACCACGATCCCGACGTAATGAACGTACCCACCGCCTGGGGCGGGAAACGGGAGGACCCCAAAAACGTCCTGTCTTTCGGCAACCCGATCGGCGTAGGGCAGAGCGATCACTACAAGGAACGCCAGATACGATGGAAATGCTGGAACAACCTGCTGGGAGTTGCCAATGCGGCTGACGCTTAGCAACCATTCCTTCGAATACCTGGACCTGGAAGGCACGTTCGCGCTGGCCCGGGCCATCGGTTTCAATGGGGTGGACATCGCCGGATTCCACGACCGGGGCCGATGCAGCCTGGAACCGGACGAAGTGGGCGCCGATCCACAGGGCCACGCGGACCGGGTCAACCGCCTGTTGGAGAAATACGAACTGGAGGCCGTCGATTACTTTCCCCAGTTCGGCGCATCTCTCGACGAGCGGTCCTTCAATGCCCCGGACCCGGCGGTGAGGAAGCTGAACAGGTCATCATTCGAGGGGATCATCCGCTTCTGCGAGGCCGTAAACATCCCGGGATTCACGATCAGTCCGGGCATGCACCACCCGGATCGTTCCTTCGAGGAGAATCTCGATACGGCCGTGGAAACCATGAACGAATTGGCCGACCTGGCTGGAGAACGGGACGTCACGGTCCGCTTCGAACCCCACGTACAGTCCGTCGTCGACACGCCGGAACGGGCGCTGGCCCTGCTGGAGCGGGCGCCGCGGGCCACGGTCACCCTGGATTACTCGCACTTCGTCATGCAGTACATC
>JAPOOT010000100.1 GCA_026713285.1 Gemmatimonadota bacterium
CGTCCTCCATCCTGCCTTCGCGGTCGACGCCCCGCCCGCCCTGCCGGAGACCGGCGGTCCGTATCGTCTCACCGGAGAAGACGGAGCGGGGAACACGCTGTTCGCGCTGTCCTTCGGCGCGGTGGAAGTCGCGGACGGGGCCGGGAGCGTTTTCGCGTTCGTGCTTCCCGTCCAGGCGGACTGGCTCGATCGATTGCATCGGATCGGGTTATCCGGCCCGGAAGGGGTGGAGACGATAGATCGAAGCGGAGGGCCGGCCGCCGCGATCATGTTAGACCGGACGACCGGTTCGGTTCGGGGCATCCTCCGGGACTGGTCCGACCAGGGCGGCGCTCAGCCGTTCGCGCGGCGCGTGCTGCCGGACGGGGATTTCGAAGTCCTGGTCAGCCGCGGCATCCCGGATTCGAATCCGCGGTAGCGAGGGTTGCCTGCCGAAGCCCCCGCGGCCGGTTCAAAAAACAGTTTTGGGATTCGCGCAATAGGGTATAATGATTAGGTATAGCCCGGACCGGTCGTGTCTTCCAGATTGGGGATACCGCCGAGGCCAGTCCCTGTGTAAAACCCGGATCGACCCGGATTCCCGCCCTGTTCAATGAATCTTGTTCTTACCCTGGCTTTGACCGCTATCTGCCTGGGGGGCGAGACTTTCTTCCACGCGCCGCGGGCCTATTTGGGAGAACAGGCTTTCTCGCTCCGCCTCTCCGATGGGCGGGTGGCGAATGGCCACACCCTTTTGCTGGAATGCATCCCGGAAGGTCCCGGCGTTGAAGCTGGTCGCGTGGCTGACCTTCCGGTGGCGCGGGCCGATCTTGCTGGTCCGGCCGGTCGCGTGGCTGACCTGACCGTTTCGACGGGCACCCGGATTCATCGCCTGTACCCTCATCCCACCGAAGTCGACAGTGTCCTGTTCACCCTGATCGGCATTCCCTATGGCACGGCGCCGGGTCCGGATACCCTGCACGTGGAGTGGACCGAAAGCGACCGGATCTTCGACCGGGAACTGCCCTTCAGCGTTGTAGCCGGTCCTTACCGGTCGGAGCAAATCCGCGGCGTGCCGCAGAATCGGGTTACGCCTTCGGCGGAGGATTTCCGCCGCATTGCGAGGGAACGGAAGATCATCGCCGCGGCCTACGAGGCGGTCCGGGATACGGCCATGATGGTAGATACGTTCAGTTATCCCGTGGAGAAGAAGACCATCACCAGCCCATACGGTACCCGGAGGGTGTTCAATGGACAGCTTCGAAGCTTTCACGGCGGCCTCGACCTGCGGGCCTACGAAGGGACGCCCCTATACGCCGCACAGTCCGGCGTGGTCAAGCTGGCGCAGAACCTGTTCTATTCGGGCAACCATGTCCTTATCGAACACGGCATGGGCATCCACACCGGGTATTCTCACATGAGCAGGCTGTACGTGAAAACCGGTGACGTGGTTACCCGGGGACAGTTATTGGGACTATCCGGATCCACGGGCCGGGTGACCGCCGCGCACCTGCACTGGACGGTGAACGTCAACGGCGTGGGGGTCAGCCCGCTCCAGTTCACCGAGATCCTTTCCATGCTGTACGGGAAACCCGTTGAGGTGCGTAACCGGAATGACGGCTAGACGGAGTTGCCATGCGCCCTGTGATCGTCCTGATGTTCCCAGTAACGTTTCTAGCGCTCACCGTCGCTTTCGCCGTGGAAATACCCTCCATAACGTCTGAACGCGCCGATTCTGAACAAGTCAATTCCGTCGGCGTGACGTTGCCAGAGGACGCCGCGCCGCCCTCGATGCAGCGCCTGCGTACCTTCGA
>JAPOOT010000134.1 GCA_026713285.1 Gemmatimonadota bacterium
AATACAGCAATAATGAGGTAATGCATTGTGTTCTCCCGTTTATGGAAACACTAGACTAATAAGGAATGACGAATACGTAACTTGCCTATATCGCCTCCTTTCCCGCGTAATGGATTTCGGTTGACTTGAATAACAAGGTTCGAGACCGCTGATTACAGACTTCACGCTTCACGGGCCGTTCGGATTCAGGGCCGTTTTCAGGTTCTTTCGTCTTAAATATGATTAGATTGAGCATTGGATTTGGAGCGAGGGAAGTACATCGCAGCCTCGCCGAAGCCGGATGCAATTGAGTGCCAAGCACTATTTCTTGCAGGGGTATGAATCAGGGAAGGAGGCGTCAGGGAGGATCGAGTACTTCAGGTATGGGCAAACTGGGGCAGGGAGGTGGGCGGACCGACAGCAGGTCGAAGTTGTCCTATCTCGGTTGAATGAAAAAGGCTCCCCGGTTCATCGGGTGCATGCAACACCCGTAATGAACACAAGGAGCCTTATTGAGATCGGCTCAGATGCAGATGTGTCGTTTGTTCAAATAAAGAAATCCTTATACTGGAATAGCAGGATCAACAAATTTGAATAGTGAGCAAGGCAACAGGTGCAGGTTGGCCATCGCACGGGAGATCACGGGAAGGCGCCGCAACCGGCTGTACGTCTACGACAGGTATCTGGCGATTCTCAACGAAGGGACCGAAGTGTAGTAACTTCGTAACTAACGACTACCATGACACCCACCTCGTTCGTAGAAGCGCTGCAACAACTCAAGTCCGATCACGCCTTCAACCCGTACGTGGACCGCTGCCCAGTTTATGACCGGGCAGACGCCTCGGAACAGAGATCGAATATCCTGCTGTCCGTGCTCGAGGCGGCGGTCAGGCAACCTGTGGAATCGTTGTGGATCGGCCGCGATTTCGGCTATCGAGGCGGCCGGCGAACGGGCCTGGCCTTCACGGACGACGATCATCTCCCCGAACACGCGAAGCGATGGGGGCTGACCGTCCAATGCCCGGTCCGGGGAGGATTGGAATAACGCACTACCGAAGCGCCGGTCAAGGCCCTGATTCACTCTTGACGCGGCATTTCACGGACTGTAGTATTTACCTTTGTTCCACTGACCATTCCTTGTCCTGAAAACACCACCGCAATCTCACCCACTATCATCGGTGTCAGCCGGGAGATCACACCATGAGTGCATTGCTCAGTCACGTATTGTCTTACAGGCCCCGCGGTATCTCGGCCATGAAACTGCTGGCCGTGCTGGCCGCGCTGGTCTGCGGCGCCGGGACCGCCTTCGCCATGGCGGAGCACGAAAGCGTCGTGATCGAACCGCCGGACCAGTTCGTGTTCAACACCATTTCGTTCATGCATTGGGGCGCGCTGGTGATGTGGATGTGCGCGGGTTTCACCATGCTGGAATCCGGATCGGTGCGGACCAAGAACGCCTCCATGATCTGCCTGAAGAACATCGGCCTCTACTCCATCGCCGGGATCGCATACTATTTCCTCGGCTACAATCTCATGTATGTGGACGTGGGGAGTTTCATCGGGTCCATCTCGCTTTCGTATGGACCGACGGCCGACGAGATCGCGCTGGTCAACGGGACCGAGGGCGCCGCCGCGGAGGTGATAGCCCTGGGATACTCCACCATGTCGGACTGGTTCTTCCAGATGGTCTTCGTGGCCACGGCCGCGTCCATCGTTTCGGGCGCACTGGCGGAAAGAGTCAAGCTCTGGTCGTTCTTTCTGTTCGTCCTGATCCTCACCGGGATCATCTATCCCATCGTCGGCGCGTGGACCTGGGGAGAGGGATGGCTCAGCCAGATGGGGTTCAAGGATTTCGCGGGGTCCACCATTGTGCACAGCACGGGCGGATGGGCGGCCCTGGCGGGCCTGCTCGTCGTCGGCCCCAGGCTCGGAAAGTACCGGAAGGACGGCACCGTCAAACCCACACCGCCGTCCAACGTGCTCGTGGTGACCCTGGGCGTGTTCATCCTCTGGCTCGGGTGGTTCGGGTTTAACGGCGGTTCGCAGTTGGCACTGGGCAGTCCCCTGGACGCGGTGGCCATGAGCCACGTACTCGTCAATACCAACCTGGCGGCCGCGGCGGGCGCGCTCATGGCGCTGTTCTGCGCGCGGCCCGTCTTCGGCCGTATCGATCTATTCGCCTGCCTGAACGGCGCCATTGCGGGACTGGTCTCGATCACGGCGGGCCCCGACATGGTGCAGCACTACTGGGCCCTCATCATCGGAGCCGTCGGTGGCGTCGTCTGTACGGTGGGAATGAGAATGCTGGAATCGGTGCGGATCGACGACGTGGTCGGCGCGGTGCCCGCCCATCTGTTCGCGGGGATCTGGGGTACGCTGGCGGTGTGTATCGTGAGCGGAGGAAACCTGGGCGTTCAACTGATCGGCATCCTGGCGATCGGCGCCTTCGTGTTCGTCGTTTCCTATGTAGTATGGCGACTGATTGACCTGGTCATGACCGTCCGGGTGACGGCCCAGGTCGAACGACTGGGGCAGGACGTAGCGGAACTCGGCATCGAGGCTTATCCCGAATTCGTGCTCATGCCGGAGGAGCAGGACGAAGACTGAGCGATCCGGCCAGCGCGATCACAGGCCGGCGCGTTCAGCCGGCCTATTCCTTCTCCGCCTGGACTTCCTTCTTTTCGTCGGCCGTCCCGGCGGTCTTTACTTCCGTCGCGACTTCCCGGTCGATCAACTCGAGTATGGACATATCGGCGGCGTCGCCCTGCCGGTGCCCTAGACGGACGATACGCGTGTATCCCCCGGGCCGGTCGGCGTACCGGTCGGCCAGCGGGCCAAACAGCTTGGCGACCACGGTTTCGTTGCGGATGACCCGGAGAACCTGCCGCCTGGCATGCAGGTCTCTGCGTTTGCCGAAGGTGATGAGCCGCTCCACGAGGCGGCGCACTTCCTTGGCCTTCGCGGTGGTAGTCCGCACGCGTTCCGCGTCCAGCACCGAAGTGGCCAGGTTGCTCAGCATCGCCTTGCGGTGGCTGGGAGAGCGGCTGAGACCGCGCCCCTGCTTTCGATGTCGCATTCCTTATGCTCCTGTCCCAACTGCTCGAATGACCTGGCTGCAGGCCATTCGATTACGTGTTTTCCGCTTCGGCTTCGACGAACTCGTCGATGTCCATGCCGAATGCCAAGTCCATCGCCTGAAGGATCTGGCTCAGTTCGGTCAGCGACTTGCGGCCGAAGTTCCGGTATTTCAGCATCTCGGTCTCGCTCTTCTGCACCAGGTCCGCCAGCGTCTTGATGTCCGCCGCCCTCAGGCAATTGCTGGAGCGAACCGACAGTTCCAACTCCTCCACGTTCATCTGCAGCAGCTTCCTGGTCTCTTCGAATTTCTCGTCCACTTCCTCGTCAGGTTCGGAGATGAACTGATCTTCTATAGAGATAAACAGCTGGAGGTGGTTCCGCAGGATCTGGGACGCGGTGGACAGGGCGTCCTGCGGAATCACGCTGGCGTCGGTCCAGATTTCGAGCACGAGCCGGTCGTAGTCCGTGCGCTGGCCGATCCGCGTGTTCTCCACCTGGAAATTCACGCGCGTGACCGGGGAGAACATGGAGTCCATGGGGATCACGCCGATGGGCTGGTCCGGTATCTTGTTCTGCTCTGCGATCACGTATCCCCGGCCGTTGTCGACATGAATCTCCATGCGCAACTGTCCGCCTTCGTCCAGGGACGCGATATGCAGGTCCGGATTGAGAATCTCCACGTCCATGTCCGTCTGTATGTCTTCAGCAGTAACGTCGCCCTTGCCTTCCGCTTCGAGCATCAGCGTCTTGGGTTCGTCGCTGTGCAGGATGAGTCGCAGTCCCTTGAGGTTAAGGATGATCTCGGCCACGTCTTCCACCACGTTCGGCATGGTGGAGAATTCGTGGGCGACTCCGTCGATGCGGACACCGACTACGGCCGCTCCGGGCAGAGAGGAAAGCAGGACCCTTCGTATGGAATTGCCGATGGTCGTCCCGTATCCCCGCTCCAGTGGCTCGATAACGAACTTGCTGTAGCCATCGGTTACCGTATCGTCTTCAATAACGACGCCTCTCGGCATTTGGAAGTTCTTTAATTTCATAACGTTCGTTGCCCCTCATCGCGCACGTCGAGTGAACACAGGGATGGCAGAATGACGGCCCTATTTCGAATACAACTCGATGATTAACTGTTCCTGTACAGGTGTCGGTATGTTTTCTCGAACGGGTGCTTCCAGCAAACGTCCTGTAAGCGTGGTCTTGTCCAGGTCCAGCCAGTTTACCGCCGGACGCTGGTTCGCGGCGCTCAGCGACGCATGAATGCTGTCGAGCTGGCGGCTTTTCTCTTTGACCTGAATGACTTCACCCGT
>JAPOOT010000178.1 GCA_026713285.1 Gemmatimonadota bacterium
CGTGAAGCCCTACCTGCGTTACGTGAAGCAGCCCCAGGACTGATTACGGTCGCGAAGGGCTGATTCGAAAAGAAAAAGGAAGATAAAAGGCGCCTCGACCGGGGCGCCTTTTTTATTTGGAAATATATGCTTGACTGGCGCTCCGTTATCCCGTATGATATCATAATGATATTATTTTGTTACCCATTTTACCGGTGTTTCAAGGAGGAGAAGTAATGATAACGGAACGAATACCGTTGAAATTCAGCGGCTGGAGGGCGTTGGCCTGGCTGATCGTCCTGTTTCCTTTGACGATGGTTGTCATGGATTTGGTCATTACGTTCGATCCACCCGTGCTGGAGCAGGAAATGAGCGTCAGAGACATTCTTCTGCTGGTGTTTTTCTTCATACCGGCGTTCGCCGTATTGGGATTTTGCTTCAAGGGGTTCTTCACGCTTGAACCGAACGAAGCCAGTGTGCTTACGCTGTTCGGCAAGTATACCGGAACGGTGAGGGAGCAGGGATTCTGGTGGGTGAATCCCCTCAACGGCAAGAAGAAGATCTCCCTTCGAGCCAGGAATTTCGACAGTGAGCGATTGAAGGTGAACGACAAAAACGGCAACCCGATCGAAATCTCGGCCGTCGTGGTCTGGCGCGTGGAAGATACCGCCCAGGCGAGTTTCGAGGTGGACGATTTTATCGAATACATCCAGGTTCAGTCCGAATCGGCCATCCGCCATCTGGCCACCAGCTACCCGTACGATCTGACCGAGGGGGAGACCGCCAGCCTGAGGTCTTCCATAGAAGAAGTTTCCGAAGCGCTCGGTAACGAAATACAGGAACGGGTCGGCGCGGCCGGAGTTTCGGTAACGGAGGCACGGATCAACCACCTGGCTTACGCCCCGGAAATCGCGCAGGTGATGCTGCAGCGGCAGCAGGCCGATGCCATCATCGCCGCCCGTCAGAAGATCGTGGACGGCGCGGTGGGCATGGTGGAAATGGCCCTTGAAAGACTCAAGGAACAGCATGTGGTCGATCTGGACGAAGAACGCAAGGCGGCCATGGTGAGCAATCTTCTCACGGTGCTCTGCAGCGAATCGTCTACGCAGCCTATTGTCAATACCGGTTCGCTGTACTAACGGGATCGACTGTTCTTTCAACAGTGGAAGCCCGAGGGCCTCAAACGCGCGCCGGATCCCTCGTCTCATTCCCGGATGTTCGGAGACGGCGCGCAGCGTTTGAGGGAATTGACGCGAGAATCCAGGTAACCAGTAATCGTGCCGGATAAGAAGAAATCCCTGCTGCTGCGAATCAACACCGAGCTCTGGAATGACCTCAATGCCTGGGCGAAGGATGAATTGCGTAGCGTGAACGCACAGATCGAGTATATTCTGCGGGAGGAAGTGCACAGACGGAAGAAACGACGTCGACGTGAGGAAGATTGAAGAGATCGAAACGTGTGCAGGTATACTTGTACGGGTGTTTAAATAAGCGCGTGGCCAGGCGCGGCGTAGCTGTCAAGGGTGGCTGGACCGGCGGACCGGCGGACCGGCGAATCTGCGATCGCGCATTTAATCCGGAGAACTTGAAGTGGCGGTGGAAACGAACACGGACCTGGACCGATACGAAACTGCGGGATTTGTGATTCTGAAGGGATTCTATCCCGACACGGTCGTAGCGGCGGCCCGGGACGCCGCGGCCGAGCTCGTCGAACGGTTCGCGAAACGGCTTATGTCGTCGGGCAAGGTCTCCCGGGATCATGCCGAGGCATCGTTTGAAACGCGCCTGGCCCGGCTCTGTGAGGATGCCCCGGACGAGGCGCCCCACATATTTCGCAAGGAACTCCACCTGGCGGGTATGTACGACGTGTTCTTCTACCCGCCCCTGCTCGATGTCGTGGAATCCCTGATGGGCGAGGAACTTCGTCTCTATCCCAACTATTCCATCCGTCCCAAGCTGCCCGGTCACGCCCCCACGCTCGTCCTCTGGCACCAGGACGGCGGGTATACCTACAAGGTCCACCGAGACGGGGACCACAGCGCGGAGACGGTGGATGCACTGCGCATGATCAACGTATGGTCGCCGCTGGTCCCCGCCCGCGAGGACAACGGCTGCATGCAATTCATCCCCGGCACCCACCGGATCGGCATGGCCCGGCACGAAGACCGCGAATTCTACCTCGAGATATCACAGGAGGACCTGGCGCCCTACGTGGACCAGGCCGTGTCCATCGAACTCGATCCGGGCGACATCGTCCTCTTCCACAACATGCTCTACCACCAGGGTCTGCCCAACCGCTCCGGCCAAGTGAGGTGGAGCATGGACTGGCGCTATCAGGACGCAAGGCAGTCCACGCTGCGCAGTACGCGGGGCCATCTTGCCCGCAGCCGCCAGTGTCCCGATGAGGTAGTACGTGACGCCAATGACTGGACCAGCCGTGTTTTTCAGTAGCAGTCCGGCCGCGCAGACTTCGGCCGCGCAGACTCCGGCCGCGCAGACTCCGGCCGCGCGGACTCAGGTAGTGCAGTCTCGGGCAGTGCCGGCTCAGGCCGCACCGAATCAGGCCGCGCCAACTCAGGCCGCCACGGCCCTTCCTGGCGGTATGGCCACCCGGCGAGTCCCCATCGCCTGACACTGGGATTTCCTTTGATCCGTTTTACAGATATACGTCTTGTCTTCCTTCGTGAACTCCGCGGCGCCCTGCGGGAACGTTCCATCGTCATCAACGTCGTGCTGGTCCCTCTGTTCATGTATCCAATCCTCTTGTGGTTGGTTTACACGGGACTGTCCTTCGTCATCGGTCAGACGGAGAACTTCACGGCCCGGGTAATGATCGCCGGCGACCTCGAAGCGGGCGGGGCGCTCGTTCATAAAATCGAGGCGGCGGAACGCGTGACGGTCACCACCGTGGAGACACCGCGTGACGCGATTCGCGACGGACGGCTGGACCTCCTGGTTGAACTCGCCCCCCGGGACGGGGGTTATGCGGATGACTTCGAGGTTCGGTTTACCGGTGATTCCTCCAAGGACCGGAGCCGGATCGCCACGAGTCGGGTCGAGGATCTGGTCACCCGGCACCGAACGGCCTATCTGGAGGAAGCAGGGCGGAACCGGGGACTGTCCGGCCCGGAATACCAGATGATCTGGATCGAACGGGAGAACGTATCCTCCGAACGGGACATGGGACGATTCATCCTCGGGATGGCGGTTCCCGTGCTGGTCATCATCATGGTGATCGTCGGCGGTATGTATCCCGCGCTGGACGCGACGGCGGGAGAAAGGGAACGGTCCACCTGGGAGACCACGCTGACTGCGGCGACGGATCGCGTGAACGTCCTCGCGGGCAAGTACCTGTACGTGGCCGCCCTCTCCTCAACGGCCGGCTTGCTTAATTTCGCGGCCATGAGCCTTTCCATGCGGACCCTCATGGCGCCGCTCCTGGGAGACCGTCTCGAAAGCGTGGCCTTTACGATCCCGTGGGCGTCCGTACCCCTGATCGTCGTCGTAACGGTCCTGCTTGCCCTGTTCGTATCTGCGCTGCTCATGATCGTGGCCAGTTTCGCCCGAACTTTCAAAGACGCCCAGTCCCTGGCTGGTCCCTTCGTCACCGTCATGGTCCTGGTACCCGCGGTCTTCATGCAGTTCCCCGGTCTGGAACTCACGACGTGGCTGGCCTGCGTTCCCATCATCAATGTCTGCCTGGTGTTCCGGGAAGCCATAGGCGGAGTCTATCAATGGCCCCAGATCGGCCTGACCCTGCTAATGGAAGGCCTGTACATCTGGATCGTTCTGCGGTTCGCCACGGCGATCACCCGTTACGAAGACATCATGACCGGCAGTTATGAAGGCGGCCTCACCGGTTTCCTGAAACACCGCCTCCTGCGCCGCACCTCCTGAGAGGAAGATCAACCGTGGCCGAACCCGTGTTCGTGAAGGACCTGACCAAGACCTACTACGATGAATCCCGCGGTCCCGTACACGCCGTACGGCAGATCGGCTTTGACTGCCGCCCCGGCGAGATATTCGGGCTTCTCGGGGCTAACGGCGCCGGCAAGACCACCACCCTGCGCATGCTGACCACGATACTCAAGCCCACCGCCGGCACCGCGAAGATCATGGGATACGACGTGGCGGAGGAACCCGTGGAGGTACGCAGGCGCCTGGGTTTCTATTCGGCCACTACCGCTTTGTATCCAAGGCTTTCCGCCAGGGAAACCATCGAGTTTTTTGCGCGGATCAACGGGTATCCCGCCTCCGGGACCCCTGCCCGGGTCGATGAACTGATCGAACGATTCGGAATCGGGGACTATGCCCGTACCCGCATAGACAAACTCTCCAGCGGCATGAAGCAGAAGGTGGCGATCGCACGGACCGTTGCCCACGATCCGCCGATCCTCGTCTTCGACGAACCCACCGTCGGCCTGGACGTGCTCAATGCCCTGGAAATGCAGGCCATACTGGCCGAGTTGAAAGCGCAGGGGAAGACCATCCTGTTCTCTACCCATATCATGAGCGAAGCCGAGAAACTGTGCGACCGGATTGCCATCATCCACGAGGGCCGGATCCTGGCCTGCGGCACCCTGGAATCGCTTCGTGAACGGACCGGGGCCCATTACCTGGAAGACGTTTTCGTCTCCTGCATCAAAGAGGTCTCATGAACCGCGTGACGATCGGACTGCTGGTAAGGCACGAAATGCGCATGCTCTTGCGGGACCGGCGGACCGTGGTGCTGAGTATTCTCCTGCCGCTCGTTGTTTTGCCGCTGATACTCTTCGGCTTCAAATTCATGAGCGAATGGCGCAGTGAGCAACTGGACGCAACGACGTATCGCTATGCCGTGACCGGCGCCTATGCCGACTCGGTACGGGCGCTCATAGGAAGGGGAGCGCGTCTTGCGGATAATGACGCGGAGGAAGGCCGGCAACCGGCCTCATTCGTCGAGGTGGAGGCGGCCGAACCCGATTCGAGCCTATCCGCCGGCGACCTGGATTTCTACCTGGAGGCCCTGACCGGCGCGGAGGCCGATTCGCTCGATCTGGCTGTTGCGGGAACAGATTCGGCGATGCGCGCGGACACGGCAGCACGCGCGGACGCAGCAGGAGATTCAGCAGCAGGCACGGACGCGGAAGGGAATTCAGCAGCGCGCGGGGACGCGGAAGGGGACCGGGCGGGTGAAGAGATCGCCGACGTGACCGTGGCGGACGAGCGGTATCCGGGCGTGCCCGTGGTCACGGTCTACTTCCGCGCCAACCGGGACGAATCCAGGACGGGCAGCGGCCTGCTGGTAGATCGCCTGGTGGACGCCAGGAAACAGGACCGTACCGACGAGCTGCGCGGGCGGGGTTTCGCGGCGGACCCGGAGGAGGCCATCGCGCTTTCGAGGGTGGACGTGGCGACGCCGGAACAGGCGGCGGGATTCTATTTCGGACGTATCCTGCCGCTTTTTCTCGTATTCCTGACCCTAACCGGCGCTTCGGTGGCGGCCATGGACAGTGTCGCGGGGGAAAAGGAACGCGGCTCCCTGGAAACCCTCCTGACCACTTCAGTCAGCCGGTTCGAAATCATTACCGCGAAGCAGTTGACGATCCTGTCCGTCGCGCTCTTCATCACCCTGGCCCAGGCCGGAAACCTTTTCGTCTATCTCGCTCTCGGATTCATCGAATTCTCCGCGGACCTCGAAATCGACGTGTCGCCCGGCGCCGTGCTGGTACTGCTTGCCCTTTACGTCCCCGTGGCCGTCGTGGTTTCGTCCCTGCTCCTCCTGGTGTCGGCCTATGCGAAGACTTACCGGGAGACGCAGCTGTATCTCCTGCCAGTTTTCTTCGGCCTCATGATCCTGACGGCGGCGGGCCTGTTGCCGGGAGTTTCCCTGCGCTCGCTGATCGCCGTCGTTCCCGTAGCGAACGTCAGCGTGGCCGTACGTGAGATCATGGTCGGCCATTACGACATCCCCATGCTCCTGGTAACCTGTGCGGCTATGCTCGCAGCCGCCTTCCTGATGCTCAGGTTGTCGTCGCGCATGCTGGGCATGGAAAGGCTCATCACCGCGCAGGACACGGACGCGGCGGATCTGGAGGGAGGCGCCGCGCTGTTTCCCAGGAGGGTGCTCCTGTGGTTTGTCGGCATGTGGGCGCTGATTATCATCGCGCCGGCGAACGTCGAGGCGTTGACGCGTCTGGAGGGACAGTGGGCCTTCAATATGTTCGTCATCTTTTTCGGCGGTTCTTTGCTCATGATCCGTTTACACCGGCTCGACTGGCGGCAGGCCCTGGCGCTTCGTCCGGTGCGTCCGCAGGTCTGGCTGGCGGTACTGCTCCTGGTGCCCTCGACATTGTTGACCGGTATCTTCATTGTAGGACTGTCCAGCGTATTCCTGCCCTTCCCGGAAGAAATGCTGGAGAAATTCGCCAGCCAGCTCATTCCCGAAGAATTCCCGATGTGGCAGATCCTGCTCATGCTGGCCCTCACGCCCGGGATCGTGGAGGAAATGGCCTTCCGGGGTCTGTTGCTTCACGGACTTCACCGCCGGCTCAGGCCGCTGGCGCTCATCCTGGTCGTCGGCCTGATATTCGGACTGTTTCACCAGGCCCTTTTCCGGATCATCCCCACGGCCTACCTGGGGATGGTGCTGACCGCCGTGGCCGTGCTCACGGGTTCGATCCTTCCGTGCATCCTGCTCCACGCCGGCAACAACGCCTTCGCCTTCCTGCTCTACCGTTCCGGTACCGAAGTCGAAAACTGGCCCCCGGAACTGCTTCTGTTGAACATCCCCGTTTTTGTGTTCGCGATCTATCTGCTGTATCGATATCGAACGCCCTATCCTGGCCTGTTGCCTTTCAGGAAAAAGGTTCCCGAAGACGCGTAGGACGATCGCAAATCGCGATAGCCGATTGGTATTGCCTCCCGCAGCCTGCAACCTTATATTCCGGTCTGTTTTCCGGGAATTCCCGCGTACTCGCGCCTACTCAGGACTGCTGTTATATCCATTCCATACATGTCCCGTCTTTCCAAGCATCCATTCGCACTATTCATCCGAGTCATGCTAAAAAGCCCGACGAGCGTGTGTGCCGTGGCGCCGAGTTCGCGGACGCTCGCCCGGGCGATGGCGAAAGGGCTGACGATCGGTGACGACGAGTCCGTCGTGGAGCTGGGACCCGGCACGGGCGCTCTCACGGACCAGATCCGCCACATTTTGCCCCATGACGGCGGATACCTGGGCATCGAAATCGAGCCCCGGTTCGTCGACCTGCTGCGGAAACGATATCCCGGTCTTCGATTTGAACAGAACACCGTAGCGAAAGCTTTCCAGCTGCACGCGAACACGGGAACCCCTCCGGTCAGGGCCGTGATCTCCGGCCTGTCGATCTCGACCATGCCGTCACCCGTCATTGACGAAATCATCGCGAATCTCGACCGGCTCATGAGACCCGGTACCGTTTTCCGCATGTTTCAGTATTTACACGCCTACTACCTGCCAGCGTCGATTCGGTTCAGACGCCGGATGGCGCCTTTCTTCTCCTGTTACCGGGTTGAATCGGTTGTCCTAAAGAACCTGCCTCCGGCCCTCGTCATGACCTGGACGCGCTAGCGCTCCGCGACGCGTGTCTGCCGGTATTTTAAAGTATTACAGGTGTTCGGTTGTAATATATGAAGATTCCCGACGATCAACGGCGGGGGAACGGGAGCCCGTCGCACCGGCCAGGCGCCTACCGGGCGCCGGTCCTGACGGAATGGCAGTACGTCGAACTCCCTTCGTACCAATTTGCCCAAGCCAGGAAAGAACATAGGTTTTCATGCGTCTGAAACCCCTCGCCATTTCCGTCCTCACCGTGATTTCCATATCCACGTTGACATTTGATACCGCGACGGCCCAGTCCGGAAGCGTCGAACCCGCCCTGCCCGCAATGGAGGCGGCGGAGCGCACCGGGCACATCGAGATCGACGGAAGGCTCGACGAAGCGGCCTGGACGGCGGCCATTCCGGCGACGCGGTTCGTCCAGCGCGAGCCGGTCGAAGGGGCCAATCCCGATAAGGCCACCGAAGTACGGGTGCTCTACGACGCCGACGCCATCTACATCGGCGCGCGGATGTTCGACGATCATCCGGAGCACATCGGCCGGCAACTCGTCCGGCGGGACGAGCGGGGAGCATTCGACCTGTTCTCCGTTTCCATCGATCCGAACAACGACAGGCTTACCGGATATCAGTTCCGCGTCAGTGCCGCAGGGGCGCAGCGGGACGCGTACCTGTATGACGACGTGCGGCAGGACGACGCGTGGGACGCCGTATGGGAATCGGCCGTGGTGATCGACGAACTGGGCTGGGCCGCCGAAATGCGGATTCCCCTTTCCCAGATGCGATACGAGACGACGGACGGCGCCCAGTCCTGGGGCGTGAACTTCATGCGGCGGTGCCTCGCCACGAACGAGGTCATCGACTTCGCCCTCCAGTCCCGCCTGCGGTATGGGAGGGTGAGCGTCCTGGGCAGGCTGAACGGACTGGTCTTGCCGTCGGACGCCCGCCGCCTGGAGGTCAGGCCCTATACCCTCGGCAGCGCCCGGACCGCGCGGGCCGAACAGGGGAATCCCTTCTTCGACGGATCCGATTACAATGCACGGGCGGGCCTCGACGTACGGTACGGTCTCGGTTCGTCCTACCACCTCGACATGACGATCAACCCCGACTTCGGGCAGGTGGAAGTGGATCCCGCCGTCGTCAACCTGTCAGCCTTCGAAACATTTTTCAGGGAACAACGCCCCTTTTTCGTCGAGGATGCCCAGGTATTCGAATTCGGCCTGTCGGGCCGGGACGAACTGTACTACAGCCGGCGGATCGGGCGGCAACCCCGGGGTGGCACGCCGGACGGCGCGGATTACTCCGATATTCCCACGGAGACCAGCATTCTCGGCGCCGCCAAGATCACCGGCCGATCGCAGGGTGGCGTTTCCATCGGCGCCCTGGCCGCGGTCACGGGAAGGGAAACGGGGAAGGCCTATTCCCTGGTGGACAGGCGAACAGAGGAGTTCACGGTGGAACCCCGGGCGGGATTCAGTGTCTTCCGGATCCGCCGGGATTTCAGGAACGGCGCCAGCCAGTTCGGGGCAGTGGGCTCGCTGATGCACCGGGCCCTGCCCGATGACGGCGCTTTCGACTACCTCACTTCGGAAGCCTTCACCGGAGGAGTGGACTTCGAGCACAACTGGGGGGGAGCGAGAGAGAGAGACTGGGCCGTCTACGGGTACCTGGCGGGTAGCCGCGTCCAGGGAAGCACGGAAGCGTTGACCCGGCTGCAGCGGGCCAGCAACCATTACTTCCAGCGTCCCGACGCCACGCGTTTCGCCGTGGATTCAACCGCCACGTCCATGAACGGGTACAACTGGCGGTTGCAGTTCGCCAGGCGAGACTCGCAGAACTGGTCCGGAGCGGTCTGGTTCGCCCAGATTTCGCCCGGTTTCGAGGTCAACGACCTGGGATTCTCCCGTTCGAACGAACGCCTCGACGGCGGCGCGCGGATCGAATACCAGCACATCACGCCGGGGCGGTTCTTCCGCAACTATGAGTTCCGTTTCTTTACCTTCTACAATTTCCGGCACGAGGCCCTCGACGACCCGTGGGCCTGGTCGTCCTGGCGGAACAACTATAAGAACGGCCGTTTCTTCGCGGGGGGCAATTTCGAACTCAACAACTACTGGGAGATCTTTCTCGGCTCCAGTTACACCCCCACCCAGTTCAGCGATACGCGGACCCGAGGCGGTCCGGTGATGGAGGATCCCGGATCCTATTCCTTCGATCTCGGCATCAGGTCGGACCGGAGGAAACGGATCTCCCTGCAGACGGAATTCGACTACGAGCGATCCCAACGGGGCGGCCACGAATGGGAAACGGGGATCGAAGCCAGGATTCGACCGTCACCCAACTGGGAGTTGGAACTTGCGCCAAATTTCAGCTGGGAGCGCAACGCCGCCCAGTACGTTACGCAGACCGACGCCCTGGCCTTCGAGCCCACGTACGGCAGCCGGTACGTGTTCTCGGACCTGCAGCGGCGGTCCTTTTCCCTCGAAACCCGTTTGAACGTGGCCTTTTCGCCCGACTTGACCCTGCAGCTGTACGCCCAGCCCCTGCTGTCCTCGGGCGACTACCTGAACTACAAGCAGTTGCTCCGCGGCAACAGCTTCGATTTCGACGTGCTGGACGAGGGTACGCGGTCCTTCATCGATCCGGTCGACGGCTACCGTTACCTGGACTTCAACGGGGACGGCATGCCCGATATCAATTTCTCGGACCGGGATTTCAACATCCAGTCCCTGCGCATGAACATCGTGCTGCGTTGGGAATACCGGCCCGGTTCCCGGGTATTCCTCGTCTGGCAGCAGACCCGCAGCGAACGGGACGAAAACGGGACGCTTGACATCGGCAGAGACTTCGGCAACCTGTTCGGCGGGGAATCGGAGAACATCTTCATCGTCAAGTTCAACTACTGGTTCGGCGTGTGACCGCGGGCGGGTTCGGCGTGTGACCGCGGGCGGACAGGACCGCGGGCGGGTTCGGCGTGTGACCGCGGGCGGGTTCGGCGTGTGAACGCGGATGGACAGGACCGCGCGACCTCGATTGCGCCTTGACAGCAACGGCCCGGAAGGTTCATATTGAGGTTGTGGAAGTATGCCGGCGCGTGGGGAGAACCGGTTCGCTTCGACCGGATTCGATCTTCATACGGTAGTCACGGTCAGGTGGCAGCGGGACACA
>JAPOOT010000247.1 GCA_026713285.1 Gemmatimonadota bacterium
CGGGAAAGGGGCGCCAGCAGTTCATCAACCGCTTTACGATGCACGTGCCCTGGGAGACTCCTTTCTCCGATCCGGATATCTACGAGAACCCGGTCGTGCTGGCCTTTCTCGAGAGAAACTGGGGCGCGGACGATTTTCACATCACCTGCTATCATTCCAACAACCCCTACCCGGGCAGTGAATTCCAGCTGCGAACCGGGGTACGCCGAACCGGTCCGATCACGCCCGCATGGAACTGGTCATCTGCTATTCCCGGCCGTGGTTCCGTCCGTCGACGGTAGAGATTTCGCAGGCGGAATATGACAAACTATCTGAACGCGGCCGGGCAATGCTGACGCGCAGCATCATCGCGGCGTCCTGACCCCTTTCATCTGCCTACCGCGATCTGTATGAGGAGCAGCCCATGTTGACCGAGGCCCAGATCGCCCATTTCCAGACCTTCGGATTCCTGGTCATACGACAGGCCTTCACGCGTTCGGAGGTGGAGGCACTGATCCGGGAGGCCGACGCGGCTTACGCGGCGAAATCGGACCGCGAAGAAGACGGCTCGTCTTCGATGTGGACATCGGAGTTAGTAGAGGAACGCCCGGCCTTGATGAAGCTGATGGAGGACGACCGGATCTACCTGTCCATAGGCGGACTCCTGGGCCGGGATTTCATCTGGAACGGGTCCGAAATCATGTGGGGGATCGACCCGACGCTGGCCGATCACACCTGGCATTTCGACGGCCATAAGACCTCGCGGAATCTCGACTATCCGCGGACCAAGGTCATGCTGTACCTCGATCCACAGCGCAAGGACACCGGCGCGCTGCGCGTCATCCCCGGTTCCCATCGGGATCCTCTTCACAAAGCGCTGTTCCCCCTTCAGGACGCCCACCTGGGCGGAGACCCCAACCCTTTCGGCGTCGAGGGACCGCGGATTCCCGCCTGCGCCGTCGAAACGGATCCGGGCGACATCGTCTTCTTCAACCAGTGGCTGTATCACGCGGTGTACGGCAAGGAGGGAAAACGGCGGGTCATCGTCCTCAAGTTCGGACCCCGGCCACGGACGGACGCCCATCTGGCCATGCTGCGGGACGGCGCACCTGCCGGGTTTGCGCCACATCCGGCTTTAAGCAACAGCAAGCGTCCCCGTATCAGGCGACTGGCCGAGGCGTGCTCCGAACTCGAAGCGCAGGTGGAAAAACTGGATTGAAGCGCGGACCGGCCGGCGGTCACACCGGCTGCCGGATCCTGGCCACTACGCCCCGCCACCAGTTCCGGAGGTCTTCGAAGGCGCTGTAGACCAGGGGCAGCGCGACCATGGCGCCTATGGTGGAGAAGATCAGACCGCCCATAACGGATCGGCCCATGGGATAGTAGGGCAGATCCCCCAGCGAGGCTGTGCCGATCGCCATGGGCAGCAGGCCCAGCATGGTGGTCAGCGCCGTCATCAGGATCGGCCGCAGGCGGTCGCGCCCGGCCTGGATGATCAGTTCCCGCCCCTTGAGTCGCCCCTCTTTCTCCAGGTGTTTGATGTGGTCGATGAACACGATGGCGTTGTTGACCACCACCCCGATCAGGATGACCACTCCGATGAGGGCGAGCACCGACATGCTGGTGCCGGTGGCCCACAGCATCCAGTAGCAACCGAAATAGGCGAAGGGAATGGACACCAGGACGATGATCAGGGGATCGATGTAGGATTCGAACAGCGATCCCAGGAGCAGGAGTACCGCGACCAGGGCCAGCATGGCGGCCAGCATCATGGTCTGGCTGTCTTCTTCCAGCTGCTCCCACCGCTCTCCAAGCCGCCAGGAGTATCCCCGGGGCAGGGACAGGTCCGCAAGACTGCCGCTTATGCTGGTGCCCAGGGTCTCAATGCCTTCGGCGGTAGTGTTCGCCCGGACCATGAGGATGGTCTGGCTGTCCCGGCGATAGATCGCTCGGAAGGCCGGACTCTGTGAAAAGCCGGCCATGGTGGCCAACGGCAGTTGCGTTCCGTCGTCCAGGTAGACCGCCTGGTCGCGCAGCTGGTGGACGGTCTGCCGGTCTTCTTCGTCCGACTGCATCCAGACCCGGATCTCCCGGTCCGCGGTTTTCAACCGCTTCAATTCTTGTCCCCGGATGCCCGACAGCGCCATGGTGGAGATACGCTGGGGCGTGAGTCCGAACTTGCCCGCCAGATCGCGGTCCACGGTGACTCTCAGCTCGTCCTGCGTGTCGTCATTGTCCAGGTCGGTGGTAACCGTCGTGATTTCCGGCAGCAGGCTCAACCGCGCCTTCACGTCCTCGGCGATCTGCTCAAGCAGCCTGGGGTCTTCGCCGCTCAGGGCGATGCTCACCCTCGGGTCCTCCTCGCCTTCTTCGCCCCATCGCCACTTTACGACACGCCCCGGGGCCTCGGGAATCGTTTCGCGCAGGATCTTCGCGACCTCTTCCGAAGAACGGTAGTCGCCCGCCCCACCCTGGGTGCCGAGTATCAGCAGGATGGCCGCGTACAGCGCCGTGGCCGCGGCAATGGCCTGGAAGGCGTAGGGCTTTCTCCTCACGGCAACGAGCAGGCAGCCGCAAACCGCGAGCGATACCCATACCCAGGAGCGTTTCGCATTGTGGAACAGCCCCTCCCAGACGGAATCGTCCCGTTCGTTTTTGAGATAGACGTTGAACCACACCTGGCCGGCCCGGAAGTCCGTGCGAATGGCCGAGATGTTCAGCGAATCGGCCGCGGCCAGCCACTCGTTTTCCCGTTCGGTCACAAAGCGGCCCGTTTCGGCCAGATCGAGAAACGGACCGGGTTCGATGAACATCCATACCTGTCGCTGGTCCGTGGGCGTGTTGTCCAGGCTGACCTTGTTCATGGGTACGAGCACGGTCAGGATGACGAATCCGGCCAGAATGAGCGCCGTGTCGATCCGATGGTTCAGCACCCAGCCGATCAGCCTGCTGTATCGCCGTTCCAAAGCATCCAGCAGTCCGATGTCAGGCAGGGAGCCGTCTTTCAGCAAACGGGACGCCAGCAGGGGAATGAAGGTCAGCGACATGACCAGGGAGGAAAGCAGGGAGATGGTAATGACCAATCCCAGTTCCCTCATCTGCGTTTGCGCCCCTCCGCCCCCGATGAAGAGCAGGGGAAGGAAAACGATCGCCGTGGTGAGCGTAGCCGCGCTGACGGCCACGGAGACCTCGCGGGCGCCCTGGATAGCCGCCTTTACCGGTTCCACACCCTGGCGTCTGAGCCGGAGGATGTTCTCCAGGACTACCACGGCATTGTCCACCAGCATGCCTATGCCGAGCATAAGGCCCATCAGGGAAACGAGGTTGAGCGAAAGGATCTGGTAACTCGTATTGATGAAATACATGGCCGTGAACGTGACCAGGATGGACGCAGGGATGGACGCGGCGATGATGAAGGTGGTCCGGTACTTTCTCAGAAAGAAAAACAGCACGCCTATGGCGAACAATCCCCCCCACATCCCAGCGTTACCGAGCGCATTGAGCGAACTCAGGATCCACGTGGACTGCTGGAAGAAGACGTGGTAGGTCAGGCCGGGCCAGCGTGGGTCCCGGGTCAGATCGTCCAGCGTTTCCCGGATGGCGGCCGTCACCTCCACGGTGTTCGCATTGGACTCCTTGCGGATGACCATGCCCACGGCGTCCTGGCCGTCGAGGCGGTATCGCTGCCGGCTTGTGGGTTTACGGTAGGCCACTTCCGCGACGTCGTCGAGACGAAGGCCCCGGTCGTTAACAGGGAACGACCGGATGTCTTCCACGGACTGGAACGCGCCCGTGAGCCGGACCAGGTAGCGGAAGCCGCCGTCCTCCACGTATCCCCCCGGAGAGTCCATGTTGGCCTGTTCCATGGCGCCCAGAAACTCTTCGGGATTCACCCTGTAGGCCTTCAGCCGGTCTTCATCCATGTCGATGATCACCTGCCGGGCCTGCGATCCCCAGGTGTCTATACCGGCAATGCCGTCCAGGCGTTCGAGGCGGGGCCGGAGCTGTTCGTCGACTACCTGGAACAACGCGTCCTGGTCGCCGTGCCAGGACATGGCGAGCCACATGATCGGGATATCGGTACTGGAGAACTTCCTTACCCAGATACGGTCTATTTCATCGGGCAGCCGGGGCCGTACCCGCTCCACGCGGTCGCGGACCTCCACATAGGCCAGCTTCATGTCGGTGTCGTAATCGAAGCGCAGGTCGACGCTCACCCCGTTGGTCCTCGCGTCAGACTCGACGCGAATCAGTCCCCGGAGGGTCTTCAGTTCTCCCTCCAGGGGCCGGGCGATCAGCTGAACGTTGTCCTCGGGAGTGGAATTGGGATAGGGGACCCAGACGTTCATCCACGTTCCTTCGATCGCCGGGATGAACTCCAGGGGAAGCAGTCTGAAGGAGACCGCACCGAACAGGATTGCGCTGACCAGGACCATGAAGACCGTCACCGGCCTGCGGAATGCGAAGGCGGTCCAGTTAGCGGGTGTAAGGAATCGAAACATCATCACCCCGGTGATTCGGATCTACCATAATCGGATACCCGTGATTCACGCGTTCACGTCCGGTTTTCGATCCAGCAGCGTATACACGACAGGTATTACGATCAGGGTAAGCACGGTGGATGAAATCAGTCCCGCGATCACGGTGATGGCGAGCGGCGTACGGATTTCGGCGCCTTCGCC
>JAPOOT010000189.1 GCA_026713285.1 Gemmatimonadota bacterium
AGGCCAACGTGATGGCGTTCGAAGTGGGCGGCGAGAAGAAGTACGTAAACCTGGGCAAGGGAACCGTCAAGGGCATGGTCCGTTTCGGTTCCTGAGGATGTGGTGCCGAGCCCTGTCGGCGGTCCATCCGCGGCGCCGGCCGAACTCGAATGTGACCGCTCTGCGGCGCCGGCCGAACTCGAATGTGACCGCTCCGCGGCGCCGGACGGAGCTCGAACGCGACCGCTCCGCGGCGTCGGCCGAACTCGAATGCGACCGCTCCGCGTCGACGGCCGAACTCGAATGTGACCGCTCCGCGGCGCCGGCCGGAATTATGGCGGGAAGATGTCCGAATTTCAAGTCTATCTGCAAATCGGTTTCGACCATATATCGGACCTGAACGCCTACGATCATATCGTTTTCATCATCGCCCTGTGCGCCGCCTATCCGCTGAACCGGTGGCGCTCGGTGCTTCTGCTCGTTACGGCTTTCACGATAGGGCACTCGATTACCCTGGCGCTGGCCACGATGCGCGTCATACTGGTCCCATCGGACCTGGTCGAGACGCTGATCCTATTGACGATCCTGGCGACCTGCCTGATGAACGTCTACCGGCCGTTCGAGGGCAAAATCGGCCGCAAGACAAGTTACGGACTGGCCCTGTTCTTCGGCCTGATCCACGGCCTGGGTTTCTCGAACTACCTGAGGGCGCTGCTCGGCATGGAAGAATCGATCATCGTGCCGCTCCTGTCCTTCAACATCGGGCTGGAACTGGGCCAGTTGATGATCGTGGGGCTATTCACGATCGCGGCCTTCGTGTTTCTCAGGGTGCTCGGAACGCCGCACCGGCAATGGAACCTATTCGTATCGGGCGCGGCCGCAGGCGTATCGGCCATGTTGCTGTTGGGGACGGGTTGAAAAGCTGCCGGGACGAGTTGACTATAGGGTTTGCCCACAGCGACGAAACGGGCGTGATCCACGGACCGGTCGAACCGGACTCGGACGAGTTGCGCATGGCGCCGCCCGGGTCGGATCTGTATCGCATCGAGTGAGCGCAGCATCCGAAAGTCGAATCTCGTGATATGGAGGACGCACCATCGTGACGCTGGACACGACGATAGAAGAAGTGCTGGAAGACTTCGAATACCTGGATGACTGGGAAGAACGCTACCAGGAAATCATCGACCTGGGCAGGAAGCTGCCGGCCCTGGACGATTCCTACAGGACGGAAGCGTACCGGGTCAAGGGATGCGTGAGCCAGGTCTGGTTCGTACCCCACGTCGCGGATACTCTGCCGCCCACCATCTCCTTCCAGGCGGACAGCGACGCCCATATCGTCCGCGGCCTCGTGGCCATCCTGCTCATGGTCTACTCCGGCAAGACCGCGCGCCAGATCCTGGAAGCCGATATCGAAGGCATCTTCAACCGGCTGGACCTCGCGTCCCACCTCAGCCCGAGCCGAAGCAATGGTTTCCGGTCCATGGTGAAGAAGATCCGGTCCATCGCGGACGCCGCAATGGCCAATTAGCTCCTACCTGCCTGATCATCCCCTCGTCGGTTCCCTCGCGGCCACTGGGCTCGGGCACGGTTCCACAGCGACCACTCATCTCGGCCACGGTTCCACAGCGACCAGTCGACGGGCCACGGCCAAGGTGCCGTTCCAACCATCCAATTCTGCCAAAGTACAGTCTTATCCACTCGACCCTGTCACGGTGCAGTCCTATCCACCCAATTCGGACACGAGCGTGTCGAGTTGCGTGCGATGCTCGTCGGACAGTTCCCAACCCACCGCGTCGATGTTCTGCTCGACCTGGGCCGGCCGGGTCGCACCGCACAGGACCGACGTGATGCCGGACTGCCGGGAAGTCCAGTGGATGACGAGCTGGGCGAGGGATTTGCCATATTCATCCGCGATAGACTTCATTCGGTCGAGCATGTCGAGGGTCCGGGCCAGTTCCTCCCCCTGGAACCTGGGATCGTCGTTGCGTGAGTCGCCTTCCGGAAACCGGTGGCCCCTTCCGTATTTGCCCGTCAGCAGGCCCTTGTACAGCGGCCAGTAGGAGATCACCCCGATGTTGTTATCGCGGCAGTGGGGGAGAATCTCCGCCTCGATGTCGCGGATGAGCATGTTGTAGGGCGGCTGATCCGAGTGCAGCGGCGCATGGCGCGCGAAGTCCTCCATCTGCGCCACGTCGTAATTGCTCACGCCGATCGCCCGGATCTTGCCCTGTTTTTTCAGTTCGGCCAGGGTGACTGCCGTTTCCTCGAAGGGTGTGTTCTCGTCCGGCGCGTGCACCTGGTACAGGTCGATGTAGTCCGTATTCAGTCGGCGCAGACTCTCCTCGACCTGCTCCATGACACGTTTTCTGGAGCTGTCGCGCAGCAGCGTGGTGCCGTCCCAGTACAGTCCGCATTTCGTCGCAAGGACGATCTCGTCCCGCCGGCCCGAGATAGCCCGGCCCACCAGCCGTTCCGATTCGCCGCTGCGCCCGTACATGTAGGCGGTGTCGATGAGGGTTATCCCGCCGTCCATGGCGCTTTCCAGCGCAGCCAGGGACGCGTTGTCGTCGATTCCGGACCATCCGACGCCGGCCATAGGCCAACAGCCCATGCCGATGACCGATACCGACAATCCCGATTCACCGAGCGTTCTGTATTCCATGTTCTCCATCCTTTGACGGAAGATCCGGGCACGTTCAGGTCTGTCCGGAGAAGGCCGTCGGACCGCCCGCGATCGATACGATTTCCAATTGACGAGGTGGGGCGGGAAACATATATTGAATGTAATTACGTGTTCCCGGTACGGTAGAATATACCGCGTAACTTTTAAGCATTCAATCGATATAGACCAGGAAACTGCAGTATAGACCAACAAACTGCAGTATAGACCAACAAACTGTAGTGACTGGCCTTCGGTTGCGCTCAATCGGTTGACCAGCCGGCAGTCAACGCCTGTAAACCCGAAAAATCCCATAAATCCCATGGCAGGGAGGTAGATATGTTGAAAACCGGTTTAGCCCTGATGGTCGCGATGGTCTTTGCCACGTCTCCGGCAATGGCCGGTTCTCCGACGGTTACCGGCGATTACGTGGAAGTGCGCTCCAACCACATCCTGGGCGGCGGCTGCACCTATTCGGCGGAAGCCGGCGGCGATGCCAACCAGGCCGTCGTGGCGTGGCGCGTCCGTGATGGAGCGCTGGCCGATCTTTCCGTCGTTGCCGTCATCCTCGGGGAAGGCAACCTGCAACTCGGTCATCATGCACGCGAAACCGTGCTGCTGATCGACAGCCGGGCCACGCCTACCCAGCGCCAGGTCTTGAAGAGCACCTTCACGGCTCGCTATGGCGAACTTTTCGGTACGGTGAAGACGGTGAAACCCACCGACATTTCCTTCCGCCACGACGGTGGGAACACCTACGCGGTTTCGGTGGACGGCCAGGTTCGCGTTTCTACCCGGACCATGGTTGCGACCGACCATGAGCCAAACTGCGACCGCATGGTGTGGTACGATCCCTTCACGAAGGACGCTGCGGCCACGCTGGTCCAGACCGCGGCCCACGCGTACAGCGGATCTGACCTGATTGCGACGTGGAGCATCCCGAACAAGCGCAGCGCGTACGTGGGAACCTTCTCCTTCACGCCGTAACTGGCAT
>JAPOOT010000102.1 GCA_026713285.1 Gemmatimonadota bacterium
GTGGGAAAGTTCCACACGGCCCCATGGGACGAAGACATCGGATATGAATCCCAACTGCACAGCGAGGAGCTTTACGCCAGCCCGCGTCAGCGTCGGGAGGAAGCCTACGCGGGATGGATTGCGCGGGAACATCCGGAATTCGACTATATCGAAGCGCTCATGGGGGAACGGACTGAGATGTACTACATGCCCCAGGCGAGTCCACTGCCCGCCCACCTGACCGTGGAATCCTGGGCGGCCGACCGCGCGATCGAGGCGTTGCATCAACCCGGCGATCGGCCGTTCTTCGGTTTCGTGTCCTTCATCGGTCCCCATCCCCCTTTCGCGCCGCCCGTACCCTTCAACCGGATCTACGATCCCGACCGTATGCCCGGTCCCGTGCGCGGCGAAAAGTCGGTGGACCACATGGACGAGCAGATACCCTTCATGAACCGGATCATCTGGGCGGACGAGATCAACGATGCCTTGACACGGACCCTGAAGGCCCGTTATTACGGAGAGATCACCTACATCGACGATTGCCTGGGACGGATACTGAACGCGGTCGAGGCCAGGGCGGACGCCGATGACACGCTCATCTGCTTTTTCTCGGACCACGGCGACCATCTCGGCGACCATACGGCGTGGCAGAAGGAGAGTTTCTTCGACGTTTCGGCGCGGGTGCCGTTCCTGGTAAGCTGGCCCGCCCGGCTGCCGCGGAATGTCCGCCGAGACGACCTGGTCTGCCTGACCGATCTGTTTGCCATCGCCACCCATGCCGCAGGACAGACCCAGGTGCGTGACGGGGTGGATGTGCTCGGCGTGCTCGATGGCAGCGTCTCGCCGAGGGAGCACCTCTTCGGATATTACGGTGAACCGGGGACGGACCGGTTCAAAATCATGGTCCGAAGCGGAGACTGGAAGTACATTTACCTGGCCAACGGAGGCGGGGAGCAACTCTTCAATACGGCCGAAGACCCCGCCGAGATTACGAACAGGATCGAGTCCGATCGGGACGTGGCGGACGGCCTGTATCGCCGCGCAGTCGAGGCCTGCGGCCATCCTGGCGCCTCCGACGCCCTGGATGGCGATAGCCTGCTGTCCTTTCCATACACGAAGTGGAAGGCCTCGCGCATCTACCAGTTCGACCGTTCGCGGGACGTGCACGGGTTTCCCGGTCATCCGCGCGAAGTGCTGGGTCCCTGGATCCGTCGCGGCCGAAGATGAGCGCCGCCGGACCGGGCGAAACGGGCTGGGGCGGATTGCTCCAGACCCGGCGGACGGAACCGATTGACGCAGACAGTCCCGATTGACGCAGACAAAACCGATTGGATCAGCATTGTGACGGAGCCAAACCGTGAACCCCGCTGATACATCCACCGCGGCCCCGGCATCGGCCATGCCTTCCGCCGGAGGTGACCCGGTCCCCGTCCCGGCGTTTCACGTGATGATGAAACCCCGGGGGGCCATCTGCAATCTCGACTGCAAGTACTGCTACTTCCTCGCGAAGGAGGACCTGTACCCGGGCAGCGGATTCCGCATGTCCGAAGACCTGCTCGAAGAATACGTCCGGCAGTACATCGAGGCCCAGCAGGTACCGGAAGTCACCTTTGCCTGGCAGGGCGGCGAGCCCACGCTCATGGGACTGGACTTCTTCCGCAAAGCCGTTGAATTCCAGAATAAACACCAGAAACCGGGAACGCGGCTTTTCAACTCGCTGCAGACCAACGGTACGCTCCTCGACCGGGACTGGTGCCGGTTCTTTCATGAGAACGACTTCCTGATCGGTCTCAGCCTGGACGGCCCCCGGGCGCTGCACGACGCCTACCGGGTCGACAAGGGCGGCAAACCGACCTTCGAAACCGTAATGCGCGCCGCCGAGATGATGCAGTCCCACGAGGTCGAATTCAACATACTGACCACGGTGCACGCGGCGAACGCGGGGCACCCCGTCGAAGTCTATCGCTTCATGCGGGACGTGGTGAAAACCCGCTTTATCCAGTTCATTCCCATCGTGGAACGTGACAACGAGACAGGGTACCAGGAAGGCAACGAAGTGACGAACCGGTCGGTGACGGGGAAGCAGTACGGCCGGTTCCTGATCGGGATTTTCGACGAATGGGTACGCCGGGACGTGGGGAATATGTACGTGCAGATATTCGACGTGTCGCTCGCGGCCTGGTCGGGCCAGAGCCCGGGTCTCTGCATATTCATGGAGACCTGCGGCGATGCCCTCGCCCTGGAGCACAACGGGGATCTGTATTCCTGTGATCACTATGTCGAACCGGATCACAGGCTGGGGAATATCACCGAAATACCCATGATGGATATGGTCCTGTCCGAACAGCAGCGGGCCTTTGGACAGGCCAAACTGGACACGCTTCCGCAATACTGCCTGTCATGCGACGTGCGGTTCATCTGCAACGGGGGTTGTCCGAAGAATCGTATCATAGACACGCCCGACGGCGAACCGGGCCTGAACTACCTGTGCGAGGGATACAAGGCCTTCTTCCACCACATCGACGGCCCCATGCAATTCATGGCCAATGAACTGCGCAACAGGCGGGCTCCCGCCAACGTGATGTCGTACATCCGCCAGCGCGAATCCGATCTACGAAAACAGCAGCAGTTTCAGTCGGTGGGGCGAAACGACCCCTGCCCTTGCGGAAGCGGCCTGAAGTACAAGCGGTGCCACGGAAGGTAGGACGGCACGCTTGCGTACCGCCCGTCTCCCGCCGCTCGTCTCCCGCCCCGACCGGGACCGTAAGACCGATCCTCACATCAAATCACATATAGTAGCCGCGTTCCACCGCGAGGGTCAGGGAAAGCTCGATATCCGAGATCGCCCTCGACATGGCCTGGCCGATGAGGTCAAGCTTGCGCACCTGGTCGATGCGTTCGGTGGCCTGAGCGAGTTCCCGCGAGGACAGGATCTCCTTGAACAGATTGCACGCGTGGGCGAGGTTGATGATCACGACGTCGCGCGGACCGGGGATCTTTTCGCTGAACAGCACTTCCATGATCCGGAGCTTGACTTCACGCTCGGCCGTTCCGTCGATGGTGGGATAGCGCCGCGACCGGAACACCCACAGGAAGTTTCCTTCTTCCCTGCTCAGGATTCCCCGTTCCACGAGCCGGTCGATAGCCGTCTCACGGATGTCGTCGGCATGGTCGACCGCGTGCTCGATCCAGTACCGCGCCCCATGCGTTTCGGGTGAGGCCGCGATATCCGCCAAAAGGGGGTCGAGGAGACTGTCACCCAAGGGGTTGGAGTCCACGAGGACCAGCTTGTCGACATCGGTATCGATACGGTTCTCGAGGGCCAGGTCCATCAAAACGCCTCCGGCAAGGCCATACCGCAAGAGGCGGTCGGGCACGCCCAGGAACTTCCCGTCGTCGTCGAGCGTCAGCAACATGATCTCTTCCGCGAATCTTAACATCTTCTCTCCTGGTTTGTAATTCGTCTTAGTGCATGCCGCAGGCGACCCTGGCATCTCCAAAGTTTCTCATGTATCAATAGCCATTCCGAATAGCCATCCTGAATTCACCTATCAAATTGAAGTTTTTTATACGTGTCCATTTTCGCGTTTGCTGTCAAGGGAATAAAGCCCTGTCGAAGGCCGTCGGATCGCTTCAGAAATGACGCGCCAGTTCCACGCCCCAGTAGGGCGGTTCGTTCACGAATCCGGTCAGGTTGTTGAAATCGATACCGCCGGTGAGAGATACGTCGTCGAAGATGTTTCTGCCGACCAGGGAGACCTCCAGTCCGGACCCCCGCGCCAGGTAGGAGAGGCGGACCCCGCATTCCAGAAGCCGATCGTCCTGAAACTCCACGGATTCGTATAGAAAGAACCGGACCGCGCTGCGGTAGGCCAGGTCGGCCGTGGCCACCAGGTAGGAGCCGTCCGGCAGGATCACGGGGTAGCGCAGGATGGCGTCCGCGATCCACCTGGGCGCCTGGGGCAGGCCGTTGCCGTCCAACCTTACCGTGCCGGGTTCCCGCCCCGGGGGATCCAGCACGGTACAAGGAGCGCCACAGCCCTGCACGGCGAGATCGTCATCTTCTATACGGGTATGATTATAGCTCAGTCCGGTCGTAAGGCGCAGCCGGCCCGCCGGTGCGAGGGTTACCTCCGCTTCGAAACCCCTCCCCAGGGTCCGGTCCGCGTTGACCAGCCGGTTGAAATTGGCTTCGCCGCCTACCGCGGTGAGTTGCTGGTTATGGAGACGGTAGTGAAAAGCGGCCAGGTCGAGGCGAAGCCGGCCGTCCCAAAGGCGCATTTTCGTTCCGCCTTCGATGGAATATATGGTCTCATTCCCTGCCACGGAGACCATATCGCCAAACAGTAGGCGTCCCTGTATGCTCGGCGCGCGGAACCCCCTGGCGGCGCGTAAGTACGTCTGCACGCCGGATGAGACCGTATAACGCATGCTCAAGTCGCCGCTCCACGCGCTGTCGGTGGGACTGCGGTGAATCGGTCCGATCCCACCGGCCCCGGTGACCGCTGGCGCTTCGACCCTCCTGGCGGTGTAGTCCTTCGCGTCACGGGAAAACCGCAATCCCCCGCCGATCTCCACGATATCGCCCAGGTGCAGGGTGGAAGCCAGAAACGCGGCCCAGGCCTCGGCCTTCTGGTGTTGTCGGGTGTATCCGTCCTGCGTTCCACCGGCCAGGGTATCGTAATTGAAGTCGTCTATGTCGACCGACTCCTTCAGGTAGTACAGGCCGAAAAGGTAATCGAGACGCCGGTGTTCCTGGCTGACCAGCCGGATTTCCTGGCTGACCTGGCGCAGGAAGGGGATGCCCCCCGCCGTTTCAGAAGGAAATGGTATCACGCCCGGACCGCTGGGTGGACTGAATACCGCACCGTAGCCGCCGTCTATGTCTCCGCGTGAAAAACTCTCGAGCCGTTCCATGCCTGTCAGCGAAACCAGTTCGTGGGTACCCGTCCGGTAGCGTACCTCTACCGTCATGCCATGGGAATTCAACTCCCGCGTATTTCGTCCATCTATCGCGATGCGGTCGCGGGAGAAACCTTCCGTCAGTCCGCCCCGGTCCGGTGCGATTACGTTGGCGCGGAACAATCGGGCGGAACCGTCGAGATCCCGGCCATGGATATTGACCAGCGCTTCAAGATCCGTCACGGGTTTCCAACGCAACTGAAATCGTCCGGCCAGCTCCAGGTACCCCCCGAGCGCTGCATTCGGACCATCGTGCTCGTTATCCACCCAGTCGCCCCTCCGCTGCGCCAGCACCGAAAGACGGGCGGTGAGTGCTGGTGATCCGAGCGGTCCGGATACCGCCCCTTCGAAAGTGGCGCTGTTGAATCGCCCGTAACCCAGGCGGCCGAAACCTTCCGGCTCCTCGGTCGGCCGGGCAGATTCCAGCTTGACGATACCGGCCGGCGTGTTCCGGCCGAAAAGCGAACCCTGGGGACCGCGGAGCACCTCGATCCGGTCGAGGTCGAATGCGGGATAGCCCTTCAACAACGCGTTCTCGAGTACGATGCCGTCGTAGACCACGGAAACTGGCTGCGAAGCGTTCAGGTCGAAGTCTGTGTTGCCCAGGCCCCGAATGTAAAAGCGGGGGAAAATCCGGCCGTAGGAGGACTCCATATGCAAACTGGGGACCCGGTTCGAAAGGAATCGTAGGTCCATGCCCGATGAACGGAGCACTTCGGACTTCCCTTGCTGTATCGTGGACAGGGAAAGCGGGACTTCGAACGCGGGTTGTTCGCGTTTCCTCGCGGTGACCACGACCTCTTCCATCAGGATCGGTGCGCTGGACGTGCCGCGTGTTTCCGCGTCGTCCGTGTCCTGCCGAGCCTCGCCCGTGCCGCGTGTTTCCCCGTCGTCTGCGTCCTGCCGAGTGTCTGCCGAGGTGCGCGGGTCCGTGGCCTGCGCGGCCGTATTGTTCGTTGTAAATACAAAGATCACAGTCAGGACGGTCAGGACCGCCAGAAAAAGAACGGTTTCCGCCTTTCGTTTCCGCGAAGCCTGAACGGAATCGAATATACAGTTTGCAATCGGAGTATTCATTTCGGCCTATATGGAATATGTCGAATGTTCGTGTCGAGTATTTTTCGAGTTATTTGAGTATTTTTCGAGTAATTATGGATAGCGCGGGTACGTGCTTGATCGGCATCGAAACGGACGGCAATTAGACGAGTCCGGCTCGTCCTGTCAAGCGCAACATCTAGAACGCGGAAAGCCCATTCTTTCCTTCAGTCCTGTGCGATTCGGTCCACTGAATTCGTTCATCCCCACGAACTGCGATCAGTGGCTTCCTGGCGAGACCCTGGACGACGGTACCCGGGTACCTCTACCACTGTCTCAATGCGCGCTTCTGGGGTATATCCCTGGGCCTGCGGTATCAAATCGGAGGCTGGCGGGGGCGGCCGACCGCGTAGGTTGGCCCGGATCGGTGAGGCCGTGGTCGGAGGCGTTCACGGCAAGGATAAAAAAAGGCGCCGGAACAGATTGCTCCGGCGCCTTTGTCGTTTTTTTCGGGGAACTATGCCGCTTTACTGCTTAGTGACGTTTGCGGCCTGGAATCCCTTGGGCCCTTCCGTGATATCGAACTCGACCGCATCACCCTCGGCCAGGGACTTGAAACCCTCTCCCTGGATCGCGGAGTAGTGTACGAAGACGTCATCGCCACCATCGTGCTCGATAAAACCGTAGCCCTTGTGGTCGTTGAACCACTTTACTTTACCGACTGCCAATATTGCTCACCACCTTTCAGGCATTTTGTAGATACTTCTACAGCGAAGTCTCTGTTCGACTTTCAACCCGCATATAGAAAAACGGCAGGACCGTAAGTTCTGATCCGTGCCGCATCGTTTTTTGTTTTACGATCATGCAGGAGACAGAGACAAATCCTGAAACCTAATAAATCATAACCGCCTTAAATGTCAACACTTTTTTCTTTTTGCGGCGAAATCGCGGTCAATCCGGTCGCCTGCGACAGCCTATCTTTCCACACGCTCGACCCGGGTTTCCATCAGCAGCCAGGCATCGGGGTCGAGCAGGACCTCACCGGGTGCTTCGTCGAGGTCGAAGCGAAATACGTGGGACCGGTCGCGCAGCTCGACCCGCCGCCACTGTTCCCGGTCCCCGACCGCGAAGGCCAGGGTGACGGGTAGCCGGAAAGGCTCCTGCCGCTGGGTCTGCCGTACCTGCACGGCGACTTCCCCGGTTCTCTCGTCCCAGGTCCAGGTAGCCTCGACCACGGGATGTCCCGTACGGAAGATCCACTGTTCGAAGAACCAATCAAGTGAATTCCCGTACCGGGTTTCCATGACGGCCTGGAAATCCCTGGTCAATACGGTCTGGTCGCGGAATTCGCGGTAGAAGCGCCGTATGCCGTCGAAGAAGGCTTCGTCGCCCATCAGGCCCCTCAGCATGTGGAGCACCAACCCGCCCTTGCTGTAATTGTACGCGTTCAACAGGTCGAACAGGTCCGTTATCGCGGGATTGAAAATGGGCGCGGGTGCGCGGCGGTTCGCTTCGATATACCGGGCCCTGCTCCGGGACAGCATCTGGTGAAATCGTTCGACGCCGTCGGCTTCTTCGAAAAACAGGGCGCCGAAGTAGGTTGCGAACCCTTCGCTGAGCCACAGGTGGTGCCAGTCGGACTCGGTCACCGAGTCGCCGAACCACTGGTGGGCGATTTCGTGGGCGACCACGGCCTCGTTCCGTTTCGTGCCCGTTATACCTTTCTCCGAAAAAAAGATGGCACTGGCGTTCTCCATGCCGCCGAACCGGGTGGAAGACTGTACCAGTGCGAGTTTCGCGTAGGGATAGGGCCCAATCAGGTCGGTGTAGAAGGCCAGCATGTCCGTGGAACGGGAAAAATCCGTTGTTCCCGCGTCCCGGTCGCCGGGAAAGAGGTAGTATGAAACGGGGATCCCCTGCCAGGACCCCGGTCGGATAATGGAAAAGCGCGCCGCTCCTACGACCATGCAGTACGTGGGGATGGGCGCGTCGGTCTTCCAGTGCGTTCGTTTCATTTCCGGCGAGACGGCCGTCGTTTCCAACAGACGGCCATTGGCCACTACGTCGTAGGCCGCGGGCGCGGTGACGATGAACTCGGCCGTGGCCTTGTCATATGGGTGATCCACCCCGGGGAACCAGTGCCGGGCCCGGTTCGGCCAGTTGTCCGCGAACACCGACCGGTCGCCGAACTTGTTCGCCTGGATGAACAGGCCGTCCACGGGCTCGCCGTGATAGACCACTGCGACCGCAACCGTGTCGCCCTCGGCATGGCCGTCCCCCAGTGTAACGCGCAACCGGCCGTCCCGGTGCTCAAAGGCCGCGATTTCACCGTCGACCGTCACCCGATCCACGGTGAGCGAACCCAGGTCGAGGGGCAGGACTTCCCGTCCACCGGCCAGCATCGCCGCCAGGATCGTGGTTTCGCCCTGGATGGCCTTGCCTGTTCCGCCGATATCCAGACTGATCCGGTAATGGAGGATGTCCACGTCGTCCAGGCGGGCGTATCCGTCGCTGGCCTGGCCGGCAGCGGGCGTAAGGCCCGGGAGGAGCAGCACCGCCGTGATGATCCACTTAGTGATCCACTTCTTCATGTTGTGTTCCTCCTTGACACGTTTCGCGGTCTTTCTCATATATTCTCCGCACACTTCCATCCATAACGAAAGGGCCGATGGGCATGGTCCGTCTTACAGACGAGGACATCCGATTCTTCGTCCGCGAAGGCTACCTGATCAAGCGCGGCGTGCTGAACCCCGACCTGATGGCCCAGGGACGGGAACGCATGTGGCGGAATCTGCCGCCTCCCCTCGAACGCGGTAAACCGGCGACCTGGATCGGACCCTTTGCCGAACCGGTCGACGACGGCGCGTCCCACAGGCACAGGTTCATGTGGAAGTACAGGGAACCCGGCGGAGAGGACTGGATGTTGCGACTCCTGGCCACCGATCCTTCCGTGATGGGCATGGCGGAACAGCTTCTGGGGGAAGGAACGCTGGTCGACCCCGATCGCATCCGCGGCATTTACTGCGTCCTGCCCGAGGGAGACGCGCCGCCCCGTCCCCTGGGTTGCCATGTGGACGCCCATCCCTTTCACCTCGGCGTCGTGGGATACATCGACGACGTGGGGCCAAAGGGCGGCGGATTCACTGTCTGGCCGGGCAGTCATCGGATATTCTATCCCGATTTCCCCACGCGGTACTGCTTCGAACGAACCCCCTCGTACCAGGCGCACCTGGAAGAGGTGAACCGGATGCCTTGCGCGGACTGTCACGGCAATGCCGGAGACATCGTCTTCTGGCACCACCGCATGGGTCATTCCGTCGGCCACAACCGGTCCACCCGGATCCGCCAGGCGGTCCTCTACGACTACAAGCGGACGGACCTGGACGAGAACGCGCCTCCCGGCGACGACATGTGGGCAGACTGGCCCGGCGTCCGTGCCGTACTGATGTCTTGAATCCCTACTCGAAGTAGCGGCCCACGATCGGCTTCAGCTTCTCCAGCGTGCCGCCGGGTACCGAATCCCGGTCGGAAACGATGGCGTTGGCCAGCGCGTTGTGACAGCGGCACGTGCTTTCCAGCGGGATGGCCGGCACCACGTGGCGGACGACCTGCCGCGCCTGTTCCACGTTGGCGTGCAGGTTCTCGATGATCATGTCGACGGTGACGGCGTCGTGATCTTCGTGCCAGCAGTCGTAGTCGGTGGAACACGCGATCGTGGCGTAGCAGATCTCGGCCTCCCGGGCCAGCTTGGCTTCCGGCGCGGCCGTCATGCCGATGACCGAGAACCCCCAGCCCCGGTAGACGTTCGATTCCGCCCTGGTCGAGAACTGGGGTCCCTCCATACATAGATAGGTACCGCCGTCATGTACCGTCAACCCCGTCGATTCAGCGCCGTCGACGAGCAGTTTGCGCAAGGGGCCGCAAAAGGGTTCGGCGAGGCCCACGTGCACGACGAGACCGTTGCCGAAGAAGCTGGTCGCGCGGTGCCGCGTATGGTCGTACAGCTGATCCGGAATGACGAAGTCCCGCGGGCGTATGTGCTCCTGGAGACTGCCCACGGCGCTGATCGACAGGATCCACTTCACGCCCAGCGTCTTCAGCGCGAAGATGTTCGCCCGCACGTTGATTTCGGACGGCCCGGTGCGGTGGCCGCGACCGTGACGGGCCAGGAAAGCCACGCGCCGGTCCTCGAGGGTACCGATCACGATTGCGTCGCTGGGATCGCCGAAGGGGGTGGCGGGCCGGACCTCCTCGAGATCCGTCAGGCCTTCCATACCGTAGAACCCCGTGCCGCCGATGACCGCGATCTGCGCGTTCGCCATTCGCAACTCCCCTGGTTGATTCGAACGGTTCGTTTACGCCGATGAAACCGGATGAAATGGTGCTGGAGTAGACATATAACCCGCCCCTCTTTTTATATCAATAAATAAAATCGATTAGTTCTTGACAACGCCCCCCGGCGGTTTATCTTGATCGGCGAGTTCAGGGATAGATGTACCTGGAAGCAGCCTCTGTCGACCGATCTATCTGGTTATCCCGAATCGACTACATGTCATACCTTCCCCTTATCCTGCTCGTCCTGCTTGTCCTGCTCGTCGCGGCCGCAATCATCACCCTTTCTACTTTCATAGGCAGAAAAAAAACGAGCGCCTCCAAGCTTGCGTCCTACGAATGCGGCGTTCCACTGCAGGACACCGCCCGGAAGAGCTTCTCCGTCAAGTTCTACCTGATCGCAATCCTTTTCATTCTTTTTGACGTGGAGATCATTTACCTCTACCCATGGGCCGTCGTTTATGGCGATCTTCAGGTATTCGGCGCTTTGGCCATGGGGGTGTTCTTTCTGATGCTTGTCATCGGATTCCTGTACGAATGGAAACGGGGAGCCCTGGAATGGGATTAGAAGACCAGCTTCAGGAAAACGTCATGACCACCAAGGTCGACGCGATGGTCGGCTGGGCCCGGAAGAATTCGCTCTGGCCGATGCCCTTCGGCACCGCCTGTTGCGCCATCGAACTCATGGCGACGCTGGCCTCCCGGTTCGACCTGGCCCGTTTCGGGGCCGAAGCCATACGGTTTTCCCCCCGGCAGTCCGATCTGCTGATCGTCTCCGGGAGGGTTTCCATCAAGATGATGCCCGTGCTGAAGAAGATCTACGACCAGATGCCGGAACCCAAGTGGGTCGTATCCATGGGGGCCTGCGCGTCCTCCGGCGGCGTATTCAATACCTACACGCTGGTGCAGGGCGTCGACCAGTATATCCCGGTGGATGTGTATATCCCGGGTTGTCCCCCCAGGCCCGAAAACGTG
Organism: Gemmatimonadota bacterium; assembly: GCA_026713285.1. GTDB lineage: Bacteria > JAAXHH01 > JAAXHH01 > JAAXHH01 > JAAXHH01 > JAAXHH01. The sequence continues at coordinate 11,284 of JAPOOT010000102.1, forward strand.
ATCCAGGCGTTGATGAAGATCCAGGAGAAAGTGGCCCAGGCCAAAGCGAACTGATGAACAGAAAATCCATCGCAGAGCTTCTGCTCGACATCAAAGCAGTCACCATCAACGTCGAAGCCCCCTACCATTACAGTTCCGGTATAATATCTCCTATATATTGCGATAACCGGCTGATCATATCCTGCCTGGAAGAGCGCAAGGCGATCGTCGACGCATTTATCGAGATCATCGACGCCCTCGATGTTTCGCCGGATGTCATCGCGGGAACGGCGACCGCCGCCATCCCATTCGCTGCGTGGGTATCGAACCGCCTGGACCTGCCCATGGTCTATGCGCGTTCGGGCCAGAAAGGCTACGGCAAGGAACACCGGGTCGAGGGCACCCTGGTCCCCGGTCAGAAGGTGCTTTTCACCGAAGACCTGGTCACCACGGGTGGGGGCGTGCTGAAAGCGGTCGAAGACGTGGTCAGGTTCGACGTGGAGGTGATCGGCGTGGCCACCATTTTCGAGTACGGCCTGCCCGCCGCCACGGAGGGATTCCAGAAGGCCGGTCTGCCGAAATGGAGCATGGCGGACTTCGTGGCCATCCTGGACGTAATGAGTGAGCGGGGCGAGCTTTCGGACGACAGTAGAGACATCGCCATGGACTGGCAATCGGATCCCAGGGGTTGGGGCAGCAAGATGGGTTTCGAATAAAGGGGATGGAAGTGGAGAACCTGGAGGAACGCCAGGCCGAGGGCGTTGATCCGCAGGAGCCGGACCAGGGCGAGGTAACGGCGCGAATCCGGGCCCGGTTCGGCGACGCGTCGGTCCGGCGCGGCAACGCGGTGGGGTGCGAGAGCGTCATCGCCGAGCTGGATTCGCTTCATCCGTTCATGACCTTTCTGAAAGACGATCCGGAATTGGCTTTCGATTATCTCGTCGACGTGACCGCCGTGGACCGGTTGAGACTCGACGAGGCTATCCGTTTCGCCGTAGTCTACCAGCTGTATTCCTACAAACACAACCGCCGTTTCAGCGTAAGCGTTCCCGTTCCGGAAGCGGACCCCCGGATCGAGTCGGTGGTGTCTGTCTGGCCGGGCGCCAACTGGCTGGAGCGGGAAGTGTACGACATGTACGGGATCGTCTTCGACGGCCATCCCGACCTGCGCCGCATCCTGATGCCGGACGACTTCGGCTCGCACCCCCTGAGGAAGGACTATCCCCTACACGGCAAAGGGGAAAGGGACAACTTCGTTTTCTAGCCGGCCGTTCGCGACGGATACAGCCAGGCCCGATGAAAGCACGCACCGTGAATACCACGCAAATCGATAAGCTCGGCGAGGCGGACCTCGAGGAAATCCGGAACGAACGGGTGACTTTCGAGCGCGCGCCCGACATGCCCAGCGAGCACATGATCCTCAATTTCGGTCCCCAGCATCCGGCGACCCACGGGACGCTGCACATGGTGCTGGAACTGGACGGGGAAAAGGTCGCGGGCGCCACGCCGCACCTCGGCTACCTGCACACCGGTTTCGAGAAACTGGGAGAGTACCGGAGTTACAACCAGTTCGTCACGCTGACCGACCGGATGAACTACCTGTCCCCCTTAAGCAACAACATCGGCTATTCCCACGCGGTCGAGAAACTGATGGATATCGAAATCACGCCGCGCTGCCGGAATATACGGGTCGCCCTGGCCGAACTTTCCCGCCTCGCCGACCACCTGTTGTGCGTCGGCACGGCCGCCCTCGATATCGGTGCGTTCACCGCCTTTCTGTACGGGTTCAGGGCCCGGGAAGTGCTGTACGACCTGTTCGAAGCGGTATGCGGCACGCGGCTGACCACGAGTTATACGCGCGTGGGCGGTCTCCTGCGCGACGTGCCGGACAATTTCGCGGAGATGGCCCGTGAATCGGTGGAGGAGACACTGACGGCCGCGTCGGAAATCGACCGGCTCCTGACGCATAACCGCATCTGGCGCGACCGGACCGAGGGCGTGGGCATACTCTCCGCGGAAGACGCCGTGGCCTGGGGCGCCACGGGACCGGTGCTCAGGGCGTCGGGTGTCGATTGGGACATCCGCAAGAACGAGCCTTACCTCGGGTACGAGGGCTACGATTTCGATATCCCCATCGGCCGGAACGGGGACGCGTACGACCGCTATCTCGTGCGGATGGAAGAGATCAGGCAGAGCGCGGAGATTGTTCGGCAGGCCGTGGATAACCTGCCGTCGGGGCCCGTGAACGCCGAGGAAGAACACGCCGTACTGCCCGAGAAATCGGAAGTTTACGAGTCCATGGAATCGTTGATCTACCATTTCAAGATGACCATGGAGGGGCATGGGCCGACACCGCCTGTGGGCGAGGTGTATGCCGCGACGGAAGCGCCGAACGGAGAACTGGGTTTTTTCATCGTCAGCGACGGCAGCCGGGAACCTTACCGTATACGGGTGCGTCCCCCGTCTTTCATCAACTTCTCGTTGTTCCCCATGCTGATAAAGGGGCATATGCTTTCCGATGTCGTTGCGATACTAGGCAGCCTGAACGTCATCGCCGGAGAACTGGACCGATAGCTTGGCCACCCCGTTGGAATTCACAGAAGAGGCGCGGAAGCGCGCGGCGGAGATCCTGAGCCGGTATCCTGATGAATACAGGAAGTCGGCCGTGGTGCCGCTCCTGCATCTCGCCCAGGAAGAGTGGGGTTACGTCTCGCCGGAAGCCATGGCCTGCGTGGCCGGGCTGATCGGCTGTTCGCCGGTCAAGGTCGCCGAAATCGCGACGTTCTATCCCATGTTCAACAAGGAGCCCGTGGGCGATCATGTACTGGCGGTATGCCATACGCTGCCCTGCGCGCTGACCGGATGCGGGGGCATTTTCGATCACCTGTCGGATAGACTCGGCATCGGACTCGGCGAGACCACGGAAGACGGCCGTTTCACGCTGCGCAAGTCGGAATGCCTTGCTGCCTGCGACCGCGGCCCCGTGCTCCTGGTAAACCGGAAACTGCACACCCATCTCACCACGGCCAGGGTCGACGAAATTCTCGATGGCCTGGAAGAAGGATAGCGCATGGCCGCACCGCTAGAGATACTGACGGCTAACCCGCCGGCGGGAACCGATCCCGGTGATATCGAAGCGTACATGGCCGGCGGCGGTTACGGCGCGGTACGAAAAGCGCTCACGACCATAAGCAAGGACGGACTGATCGAAGAGATCAACGCCTCGGGGATCAAGGGCCGGGGCGGCGCCGGATTCTCGACGGGCATGAAGTGGAACCTGTGCGCCGACCGGTATCCGCGGTACCTGTGCGCAAACGCGGACGAAAGCGAACCCGGCAGCTTCAAGGACCGGCTCCTGCTGGAATCGAAACCCCATCAGATCATCGAAGGCATGATCATCACCAGCTACGCCCTGGGGATCAACCTGGGCTACATCTATATCCGCGGTGAGTTCTTCCAGATCATCGACCAGATGGAAGCCGCCCTGGCGGACGCCGAAAAACACGGCTTCCTCGGCAAGAATATCCTGGATTCGGGCTTCGACCTGGAACTGTACGTCCATCCCGGCGCCGGGGCCTATATTTGCGGAGAAGAGACGGGCCTGATCGAATCCCTCGAGGGCAACCGGCCCTACCCCCGGCTGAAACCGCCGTTCTTCCCCGCCGCCATCGGTCTCTGGGGACAGCCCACGATCGTGAACAACGTGGAAACCATGGCCCAGATCACCACGATCGTCGACATGGGGGCGGAAGCCTACAAGCAGATCGGAACGGAGGAAGACACGACGGGACCACGGCTGTTCGGCCTGTGCGGCCACGTGAAGAAACCCGGCATCTACGAGTACGATTCCGACGTCACGCTGCGGGAGTTGATCTACGACGCAGGCGGCGGCATACGGGACGGCAACCGGCTCAAGGGGGTCATCCCCGGCGGGATCTCGGCGCCGATCCTGACACCGGAGGAGATCGACACGACCATGGGCTTCGGCGCCCTGGGCAAGCTGGGCTCCATGGGCGGAACCGGCGGGATCATCGTGATGGACGAGACCACCAGCATGGTGGACGCCCTGCTGAACGCCTCCTCCTTCGCCGCCCACGAGTCATGCGGCCAGTGCACGCCCTGCCGCGAAGGCGTGCCCTGGATGAACGACATCCTCCGCCGGATCCGCAACGGCCGGGGCCGCGACGAGGACCTCGACCTGTTGCTGGATATCTGCAAGCAGATCCATGGCCATACGGTGTGCGTTTTTGGCCAGGCGCCGGGGGTCTGGCCCGTACGGACCATTCTCGTCAAGTACTGGCCGGAATTCAGAGCCTGCATCGAACGGAAAGAAC
>JAPOOT010000165.1 GCA_026713285.1 Gemmatimonadota bacterium
CACCTTGACCGCGCAGCTCAGGAGTATGAGCCAGAGAACGACGAAACCGACCTCGGCGCCCAGCCGCGTGGTGGCAATGAGTTCGCCGGAACCCACGATTGAACCGGTCAGCAGCAGGCCCGGTCCCAGTTGACGGATTGTTGACCATCGGTCCGCGGGCGGGTCTTTTACGTGTTCGGGAAGCTGTGCGTAGGGATCGGGTGCCTGGGACATGCAGTTTCGCCTGTACGGGTGAGATAGGGAATGTGACCGTTCGTATCCGCTGCGAACCGGTCAGGACGCGTTGATCTCGCCGGAAAGGGGAATCGCTTCGTCGATCAGCATGATCGGGATCTCTTCCCTGATAGGATACAGGTACTTTCCGTCGGTCCGTACCAGTCCACCCTCGATGGGTTCCGTCACCTTCTCGCCGCCCCGGTTGACGAGCGTACCGGCACTTATTTGGCCATTGACGGTTTCGACGACGTGATCTGGCGCGAGATGGACTTCCTCCTTGGTTTCCGGGCAGGCCAGTATGTCCAGCAATGCCTGATCGATCATGAGTCCCTCCCGCGTGCGAGATCGTCCAGTGGATTAATGCTGCATGGCAGTGTGTGGGCAAGACTATAAGAGTCCGTATACCGGTTTACAAGCGATTTCTGCACTACGCGGGCGGAGTTCCAGCATCGCGGCCGGTTCCGCGAATCGTCCGGGCGGGACGGTAGACAGTCAACGTGGTTGTTGCATTCGAGACGGCTACCGCATATAATAGGGATCGATTATCTGAACGAAACCTCGAGCCTGCAGAACGCAAGACAGTACCAAGGAGAGCTTACATGGCGCAGGAAGTGCCGACCACCATCGAATTGCCGGACTATTCCGATCTTCCCTATAAAGTAGCCGACCTGTCCGAGGCCGAACTGGGTCACCGCGAAATCGCCATCGCAGAACAGGAAATGCCCGGACTGATGGCCATTCGAGAGAAACACGCCCGTGAACAGCCCCTCAGAGACACGCGTATCATGGGTTCCCTCCACATGACGATTCAGACCGCCGTGCTCATCCAGACGCTCAAGGCCCTGGGCGCGGACGTGCGGTGGGCGTCCTGCAACGTCTTCTCGACCCAGGACCACGCTGCGGCGGCCATCGCGGACGACGGCCTGCCCGTCTACGCGTGGAAGGGGGAGAGTCTGGAAGAATACTGGGCCTGCACGCTGCAGGCGTTGACCTTCGAAGGCGAGACCGGCCCGACGCAGATCGTGGATGACGGCGGCGCCGCCACCCTGCTGATTCATCGGGGCGTGGAAGCCGAAGATGACCCCTCCATCCTGGACGAACCGGCCGACAGCCGCGAGATGCAGATCATTAACGAAGTGCTCAGGCGGCAGCTGGATAGAAACCCGCGGTTCTGGCACGAAATGAGCGCCAACATCCGCGGCGTATCCGAAGAGACGACCACCGGGGTCCACCGGCTCTACCAGATGATGCAGGACGGCAAGCTTCTGTTCCCGGCCATCAACGTCAACGATTCGGTGACCAAATCGAAGTTCGACAACCTGTACGGCTGCCGCGAATCGCTCGCGGACGGCCTGAAACGCGCCCTGGACGTCATGGTCGCCGGGAAAACGGTCGTCGTCTGCGGATATGGAGACGTGGGCAAGGGTTGTGCTCAGTCCATGCGGGGGTTCGGCGCGCGCGTCCTGATCACGGAGATCGATCCAATCTGTGCGCTTCAGGCCGCCATGGAAGGCTATGAAGTGACTACAGTCGAAGATGCGCTCGATCAGGGCCAGATCTTCGTAACGACGACCGGAAACCGCGACATCATCCGGATCGAACACATGGAGAACATGCAGGACCAGGCCATAGTTTGCAACATCGGCCATTTCGATAACGAAATCCAGGTGGACGCGCTGAACGAATACCCCGGTATCGTGAAACAGAATATCAAGCCCCAGGTGGACAAGTACGTCTTTCCCGACGGCCACGTCATCTACCTGCTTGCCGAGGGAAGGCTGGTCAACCTGGGATGCGCCACGGGCCATCCTTCATTCGTCATGTCCAGTTCCTTTACCAACCAGGTGATCGCGCAGATCGACCTGCGGCTTCATGACCGCGAGACCGGTGTCACGACCCTGCCCAAACACCTGGACGAGGAAGTGGCCAGGCTTCACCTGCACAAGCTGGGCGTGACGCTGACCCGGTTGTCCCGGAACCAGGCGGACTACATCGGCGTTCCTATCGAAGGTCCCTTCAAACCAGATCATTACCGGTATTGACGGGTGCGCCAAAGGCGTGGACTGCACTCCTGCCCCGGAGATCCGGTGTGGGAAGTCCATCATAGTCGATGAAAAACATCAGTCTGTTGATTTCTGACCTCAGAAACCGATTCAAGGCCGAGGACGACCCGTTTCGATTTCGCGATCCGGGCGCGCTCGTGGACGGCGATCTGCAGTTGCTGCTCCGCAGGACGCTGCAGGGCAACGCACGAAGGGGCGTTGTTCCCGAATACATATTCGACATGGTGCAGACGGACCGTCAGACCATCGTGATGGGACGGCTCTCCCTGCGCATCGGCCACACGGAACATATCGAATTGTATGCGGGACATATCGGCTACTCCGTGGAACCGCCTTACCGCGGCCGCCGCCTGGCCGCGCGCGGTTGCCTGCTCCTCCTGCCCCTGGCCCGGGCCCACGGCGTCAACCCGCTGTGGATCACCTGCAACCCCGACAACGCCGCCTCCAGGAGAACCTGCGAGATCATCGGTTCCACGCTGGTCGAAACCGTCCCCATTCCCCCGGACGATCCGCTGTACTCGTGGGACACGAGGTGGAAATGCCGTTACCGGGTGGATCTGTAGGTCTTCACGCGGGCACGGAGTGACAGCCGAAGGTGACGGAGTAAAGCCGCAGGCGACGGAGAAAAGCCGCCATCTCGATTCGAGCGTCAGGCGGAAGACACGGAGATCGTTCATGCTGGCCCTGCACGGCGGGACCCCCTACCGGGACGCGGTATCCCGCCCCTTCCCCGCCAGAATCCCCTTCGACGAAGAAGAAATCCGACTCGTAACGAAAGCGCTGCGTTCCCAGAATCTTTTCAGGTGGGGCGGGGAACTCACCCCGCTGTTCGAATCCCGGTTTGCCGAGACGTACGGCGCGAAGCACGCTACGGGATCCACGTCGGGAACGGCGGCTCTCCATGTCGCCGTCGGCGCGGTAAACCCGGAACCCGGAGACGAGATCATTACGAGTGCGATCACCGACCTGGGCACGATCATCCCGATCCTGTACCAGAACGCCGTGCCCGTCTTCGCGGACACGGATCCGGATACCCTGACTGTGGACCCGGATGACGTCGAAAGACTGATTACGCCGAGGACGCGGGCGATCATCGCCATACACCTCTTCGGCAACGCTTGCCGGATGGAGGCCTTGACGGAGATTGCACGGCGAAAGGGGATAACGCTGATCGAGGACTGCTGCCAGGCCCACCTTACGCGTTACCGGGGACAGTTGCTGGGGACCTTCGGGGACATGGGATGCTTCAGTTTCCAGCAGTCGAAGCACATGACCACCGGGGACGGCGGCATGACCATCACGATGGACGACGACCTGGGCCGTTGCCTGCGGATGTTCGCGGACAAGCAATACGACCGGGACCGGGCGGGATCTCGCATGTACGGATCGCTTGGCATGAACTGCCGCATAACGGAACTGCATTCCGCGGTCGGGCTGGCCCAGTTGGAGAAAGTCGGCGGGGTCGTCGAATCGCGAAACAGGCTTGGCGGCCAGTTAACCGAGGGGATAAAGCACCTCGGCGGTATCGTACCGGCGCCGGTCACGCCGGGCGCAAGACACAGCTACTGGACGTATCCCATGCGGGTTACCGGGTTTTCGAACGAAACTTTCGCACGGGCGCTGAATGCCGAAGGGATCGGCGCAAGCGCCGGCTATATCGGCGATCCGATATTCCAGTGTTCGGCGGCGCTCGCGGAGCACAGGACCTACGGGAACTCCCGTTTCCCCTTTTACAGCCCGTATACGGACCGCAACTTCGAGCGCGCGGACGATCTCTGCCCCAGAACCCGCGAACTGCTGGGACAACTCGTGCTGATCTCATTCAACGAGCGTTACACCGAAGGGGATATCGACGACGTGGTTGGCGCCGTGCGAAAGGTCGCATCGGGACTGGAACGGACGTCGTGAGCCGCACCAAAACCGGACCGGACGTCGTGAACCGAATAGAGACTTGACCGAATTTCGTGAAGCGCATCCCGGGGCGGGCTATGGGATGTTGTGCTCCGCTTTGTACGCGAGCCAGTTTTCCTTGAGATGCAGGAAATCCTCGAAAGTGGGCTGCATGATAAAGGGATTGTTCTCTCTCTCGTAGCCGATCGTCGACGAGGGCTTTACTCCGAAGTCATGGCCGGGGTAGACGCCGATATCGTCGTCCAGTTCCATCAGGCGCCGCAGGCTGTCATATTCCTTCCTCGCTTCTTCTTCGGTGGCTGTGCCGCCCACTTTGCCCACGAAAAGCGTGTCCCCGGTAATCAACCTGTCTTCCGCCAGGAGACACATGCCGTCCTCGCAGTGGCCGGGCGTGTGGATCACGGCCAGTTCGAGTTCACCCAGTGTGAACACCTCGCCGTCCGTCACCTCGATATCGTAGAAATACTCCGCGTCCCTATACATCACCACGTCGATGCCCAGTTCCTCGATCAGATGATCATTGCCGTTTACGTGGTCGTGGTGGGAATGCGTGCAGATGATGCAGGCCAATTCCACGCCCAGCTCGCCCGCTCGCTGCATGTAGTATTCGGGCCGGTAGGATGGATCGACCGCCGCCGCTTTCCGGGTCTTTTCGTCGGCCACCAGGTAACCGAAGTTCCGGTCGCCCCCGTTCAGTACCTGTTCGAAAATCATCTTTGACCCTTTCGATTCGTCTGAAAAACAGTCTGTCGCGATTCAACTCAACGCATGATATCCCATAGCCGGAGCGAAGTCAACCCGCATACTTTCCACCCGTGAAATCCCTTGACTTCGACCCGGTCCAGACACAGGATAAATGGATCGAATCCCCGCAGATTCACCCGGTCTCATCCGTGTAGAAAAGGGCAATCGGTGCATACAGGCGATCTGATCATCTTCCGCCATCGCGGGGACATTCAAATAGGCATGCTGCAGGCCGTTTCCCGGAAGAAATTCAAGGTGGCGACCTCCGCCAACCGGGTCATGGATATCTCGACGGACCCGATTGTTCGATACACTGAAATCCGGGTGCGCGACCTGGCCGAAATGCTGGAAGTCCGGCGAAATATCGAAGAACAGGCCGGATCCTTCGACCTGGAAGAAGTATGGGAGGTCCTGAAGGACGATCCCGCCGTCTATACTTCGGAGGACATCGGCGAACTGTACTGGGGCGAACCCGGCTCGCCGGAGCAACGGACGGCCATGCATCTGCATCTGAGCCGCCAGTGCCTCTACTTCTCCGAAGGGGACAACGGCTTCAGGTCCCGCTCATCCGAGCAGGTCAGCAACATCCGCGATCAAGAAGCGCGCCAGCAGGCCGTGGAGACCGAGCGGGAAGGATTCAACCGCTGGTTCGCGGACGATACGCGGCAGGACCTGCACTCCCTGACGAACCGGCAGAAACGCTGGCTATCCCATCTCCGGGAGTACGTCATTCAGGGCGACGAATACACCGCGATCGAAAAAGTGCGTTCCCTGCTTAAGGAAATACCCACCCTGGCGGGAGGCGACCCGCAACGGTCCGTTTTCGAAGTCATGGTACGCAAGGGGTTCTGGGACGAAGACGAACATCTCGATCTGCTGCGTTACGAGATACCGACCGAGTTTTCAGATGAGGTGCTCGCATACGCCGCTTCCTGTCGGTCTTCGGAAGAAGGCCGGGAAGACCTGACCGGGTTGCCGATCCTGTCGATAGACGACGCGTCCACCCAGGATATGGACGACGCCCTTTCCGCGGAACGCACCGCGGACGGATACCGGATCGGCGTGCATATCACCGACGTGGCCGACCTCGTGCCTCGGGATTCGGTCCTGGACCTCGCGGCCCGGGAACGGATGTCCACCCTCTATCTGCCGGACCGGCACGTCCCCATGCTGCCCGCCAACCTTTCCCAGGGCCACTGCGCGCTGCTCGAAGGTGAAAGGCGTTGCGCAGTCAGTTTCCTATTCTCGCTGTCATCCGGATTCGAGTTGCTGGAATCCCGGATCGTGCCTTCCGTGATCGTCAACCGGGCGAGAATGTCCTACGACGAAGCCAACCGACTGCTGGGAACGATTGAGCAACCGTACGCCGAAGTGCTGCAGATCCTGAACCAGGCGGTGGACGTTTTCTACCAGCGGCGCATCGACCAGGGCGCGGTCGATCTGGAACGCAGTGTAGTCATGATCAAGGTCGACGGCGAGAAACGCATCCGGATCGTGAACCGGGACACCTCCACCCGTTCCGAGCACATCGTGTCGGAGTTGATGATCCTCGCCAACTGGACCGCCGCGGCGTACCTGAACGGCCGCGACATGCCCGCGATTTTCCGTACCCAGCCAGAGACCGATCTGGGCGACCTTGAGCAGGCGGAACGCGACGCGGTCTGGCGCTTCCAGGTGCTGAGAAGGATGAAACCGCTTGAACTGAGCCTGAAGTCCAGCCCGCACGCCACGCTTGGCGTAGATACCTACTGCCAGGTCACGTCGCCGATCCGCCGCTATGCGGACCTGGTCCATCAGCGGCAGTTGCGGGCGGCCCTGGCGGACGGCTCCCCGGCTTACAACGCCAGTGAAATGATGGACGAATTGTCCGCCCTGGAACGCAGCAGAATCCTGAACAAGATACAGGCCCGGAGGGAATGGTACTGGCTCCTTAAGTACCTGGAGCAGCGCAAGGACGTCCGGATCCGGGCGACCGTACTCGAAGCGAGGGAGCGGAACGTCCTTGTCGAATTTCCTGATTACGGATCGCGCATGGCGGTCAAGGTGGAGGGGAGGCCTTCACCCGGTGAAGAAATCGTGTTAAGTCCCGTCGCAATCGACCCCTGGTCGGGAACGCTCAGATTGCGGCGGATTACAGATCATACCTGAACAGGAAGGAGCATTGCCTTGGTAAAGATTCATTCACTGGAACACGTGGCCGTGGCCTACCGGGACACGGACGCCGCGGCAAAGTGGTACTGCGACGTGCTGGGCTTCGAGATCGCGCTCAGATTCAATAATCCCGGGAACGACGCGAATATCTACTTCATCCGGGATCCCAGAGGAACGGGACACATCGAGATCATCCCCATGCCCGGTGACGACGACACGCAACTCGCCGACATCCGAACCGCCCACGTTCATCTTGCCTTTAACGTGGATGACATGGACGAAGCCGTCGCCGTACTCGAATCGAAGGGTGTGAAACTGGAAGGTCCGCCAGCGAGGGCGGGAGAGAACATCCTGCTTTTCTTCCGCGATCCGGAAGGGGCTCCGCTGCAACTGGTGCAGCGCGCGAAACCGCTCTAAGGTCGAAAAATCAGAAGCCTATTTCGAAACCCATGCGGATTTCCCGGGGTGGGGCGTACTGTTGGGGATCCAGGCTCAACAGGCGCCTCAACCGGATAAACTCCTCCGAACGGCCCGAAAATGATTCCAGGGTGTATCCATCGTCCCCCGGACGTCCCGTGTTGGCATAAACGCTTACGACATTCCGGCGATCGAACACGTTCCGGACCTCCGAGAACAGCGTGTAATTGAATCCGCCGGCCTTGAAACGCTTTTTAACGCGGAGATCGAGATTGACAAAGGCCGGCAGGCGCGCCTGGTTCCGTTCGGTTGCCGTACTTTCGCGCAAGGTGTTGGTCGGCGTGTACGGCAGGCCGCTGCCGAAGTAGCCGATCAGGGACAACCCCCATCCGCTGAGCGGAACGCCCAGGATGCGCCGCTGGATGGTATCGGGCGCAAGCATGTTCATCACGGCTTTCGCGGTATGCCGCTGGTCGAAGGCGAGCGGGAAATAGCCTCTCTCGCCGGAATCGGCCTGCTCCGCGTGCTCCTGGGGCGAGGAAGCGCTTCCCCGGGCGATGGAATAGGTGTAGTTGAAGGACCCGGAAAGCACGCGCGACACGTCCCGTTTCACGATCAGTTCGACGCTGCGCACGGAGCCGAAGTCCGCGTTGTTGAAGATGTAATACATCCCACCGGGGTACTGGACCTGTGCCGTCGAGGTCAGGTTGGAAATGGTCTTGTAGGACGCCGTAAACCCGATCCGGACGTCCCCTGTAAGCATATGCTCCAGCCCGAACTCATAGGCCACCGTCTTCTGGGGCGCAAGGTCCGGGTTTCCCAGCCGCGGGGAATCTCCGCTGAAGTCGCGTCTCAGGTTCGCGTAGGCGAGCCGGAACTCGGGCGGCTGGTAGAAGTAACCGTAATTGAACCGGAGCAGGCTCCGCGGCGTAAATGAGTGGGAAACGCCGAGCCGGGGACTCAGCCGGATCTTGGTCGAGTTGTCTCTTCGCTCCGCCTGGCCCGTGGGCAGATCGACAAAAAACCGCTGGCTCGTGTCCAGGTAGTCCACCCGGAGTCCGGCGTCGACGATCAGCCTGCTCAATTCAAGTTTGTTCTGAAAGTAAAGCGCGCCTTCCACGGGATTGACGGAATACCTCTGGCCGCGCGGCGCGGCCTGAAGAAAGGACCTCTCGTCCCAGTTCAGCCGGTACCACTGCGCTTCGGCGCCCGCCCGGATCTGGCTCCAATAGGTTATCTGACCGCTCAGGTCGGCCCGGACCCCGTAGTACGTAGCCCGGGTATCCCGGTAGAGCGGGAAGAAATCGCCTGCATCGGTAAAGGGAAGCCCCTCGTATCGTTCCGAGGGCAGTTGGGTGGATTCATAGATCGATCCGTCGTACTCGCCGAGGCTGTTTTGCGAGTAGCCCGGCCACTGCGTCCAATACCGGTCCGTAAGCACGGAGGGAAACAGCGTGCTGTTGGTGGAATACCTGTAGAACCGGGCAGTATAGAAGAAACGCGGGCTGATGTTCTGGCTGACGGACAGGTTAAGCGCGTGGCTCCGGGCCTGTCGTTCGGGCAGCCCGTCCGGGTTGAAATCGTAGGATAGTCCGTTTTCATTGCGGTGGTCGTACTGAAGATGGCGCTGACGGAAGTAATGCCCGCTGACCTTCAGTTTCATTAGGGGATAGGGTTTGAACACCAGGTTGCCCGCCACCGTGGCCAGAGATCGGCTGTTGTGCGGGATATGGTGCCCGTCGCTCAACACCTGGCCGGAAAGAAAGTAACCGCCACGGTCTTCGAGCCAGGGCAGCGCGCCGCTCAGTATGCCCTCGAGGCGCCCACCTCTTCCCGCCGAAGTTTCGCCGAAGCCTCCGGACGCCAGGTTGTACTGGGACTGCATGGCCGTCGCGGCCCTGAGGGTACCGGACAGGGAACCGCTTCCCTCGCGGGTCACGATATTGACGACACCGGACATGGCCTCCCCGTACTGCGCATTGAAACCGCCCCGGTTGATTACCAGTTCCTCGACCGAGCCAAGCTGAAAATGCGTTCCCATGCCGCCCAGCAGGGGATCCTCCAGGGTGGCTCCGTCCACGTAATAGGAGATCTCGTTCCCGCGGCCGCCTCTAACGTGCAGGTTCCCTTCGGCATCGCGGACCACCCCGTTCTGCAGAAAGATGAGGTCCGACAGATCCGTCACGGGCAGAGACTCGATTTCACGGGGAACGATCACTTCGCTCGAAGCGGTCAGGTCCGACCGGATCGAGGTCCTCGGCGCGGTGATGGCAACGGGCTCTGCCAGGTCGAGTATCGTCGTTTCCAGTTCGAAATCGATCCGCGTGGTGCGGTCGCTGTTAACGGCAAACTCCTGTGTCCGGATTGGCAGGTAACCGATCATCTGGACTTCGAGCCGGATGGAGCCTACTGGAACGTTGAGGATGAAATACTCGCCGTTCAAGCCGGATATGGCCCGCAATTCGGTACCTTCGGCGCGAACCGTGACACCCGCCAGCGGATCGTTGGTCGCCGCGTCCCGGACGAATCCCGTGACTTTGCCGGAGGTAGCCGCATGCGCCGAAAACGAAGCAAGACCGCAGTATAGGATGAACAGCGTAGCGAGGCGCTTCATCATCTCTCCCAATCAACAGGCAAAACGGACCCGGGTGCGCAATACCCGCGACATCGCGTCATGGCCTGGCCACGTCATGGCCTGCCCGCGACATCGCGTCATGGCCGGTACGCGTCTATTAAAGATCACCCGTAATCATAAAGTTCGCAAATAACATGCCGACAGGTATTCAGGACCGGTGTTTTCGTCCCGGACCGGCCAAAAACAGGAATTCAGGGACCGAACCGCGCGAGTCTCGGGAAATAACAGGAAATCCCCTTCAGAAAGATGTGAAAGGTTTTGCGTATGATCAGCCGTCCGTTGTCCCGTCGCAGCATGCTTCGAATTGCCGTTTGAATTGACGTTTCCTGTCCCGGTAGCGGTCGGCTTCCTCGAATTTGCGCCGCTTCTCCGCGCCGGCGACGTAAATGTCTATTTTCCGGTATAGGGTATCCAGCGCGGCGGACAGTGCATCTCCTTCCAGTACGCCGCTTCGGATCAGCTTCTCCAGCGCACGGATGCGGAAACGGTCCATGCCCCAGTAACGGCGCGACAACTGGTCATCATGGCCGCCGAACTTCTTCAGCAGGGGTTCGGCGATATAGAGTACGGGTTCACGCGCACAGATGCGCAGCCACAGGTCGTAGTCTTCGCACACCGGCAGTTCCGGATCGAACATGCCGTAGCGATCGAACAGGTCTCGATGTATAAGCGCCGAAGAAGGAGAAATGACGCACAGGGGCAGGCACTGGCTGAAGATGCGGCCCCCGGACTTGGCATGCTTCTTCATGGGATTGACCCGTCTGCCCTTGCGGATCCAGATTTCGTCGGTATGGCAGAACCGGATTCCCGGCTCGCGCGCAAGGGCGCGGCACTGCTTCTCCAGCTTGCGGGGAAGCCATTCGTCGTCCGAGTCGAGGAAGGCGACCCAATCGTGCTTCGCAGCGCGGATGCCGTGGTTCCTGGCCGCGCTGACGCCCTGGTTTTCCTGCCGGATGTACCGTACTTCCGGAGTTCCCTCTCGCGGAGTTCCCTCTTTGGCAAATTCGTCCGAAATTCGCTCCATGAGAGCCGGAGTCGCGTCTGTCGAACCATCGTCGATCACGACGATCTCCGACGGCGGCGACGACTGCGCCAGGACGGAACGGATCGCCGCCGGCAGGCTTTCCTCGCGATTGAACGTGGGCATCACGACGGATACGGCGAGGCTTTTCGATTCCATTACCCGGTACCGACTGTAAGCGTTATCCCGGTCGACGGATGGCGTCCCTCCGGAAGGTTCGTCACTGAAGATCGTATTTCTTGATCTTGTACTGGATGGTCCTGACCGTCACCCCGAGGGCTTCCGCCGCGCGCGTTCGATTGCCGCCCGACTCCAGCAGCGCCTGTTGAATGAGGCGTTTCTCCGCCTGTCCCCTGGTGTCCTTGAGCGTACCCTGTACGGGCCCCGCGCTTGAAACGGCCGCCGGAGCATGGTGGAAATCGGGCAGATGTTCCGGCAGGATGCGTTCGCCGTCGCTCAATACAACGGCGCTTTCGATGGCGTTCTCCACTTCCCTGATGTTTCCGGGCCAGTCGTACTTCGTGCAGATCTCCAGGGCGTCGTCGGTGATGTATTTGTCTTCGAGCCCGTTCTCCCGCGTGTATTTCCGGATGAAATAGTCGATGAGGGGCGGGATGTCGTCCGGATGCTCGCGCAGGGGAGGAACGAGAATGGGGATGACGTTCAAGCGGTAGTAGAGGTCCTGCCGGTAACGCCCTTCCGTAACCGCGTCCTCCAGGTTCCGGTTGGTGGCCGCGATCACGCGGACGTCGATATGCAGCGGTTCGGTTCCGCCGAGTCTTTCGAACCGGCGTTCCTGCAAGACGCGCAGCAGCTTAACTTGAACGCTACCGGTTATTTCGCCGATTTCGTCCAGGAATATCGTTCCTCCGGCCGCCCGCTCGAAGTACCCCTTGCGCGTCGTGCTGAGCGCACCGGTGTACGCCCCCTTTTCGGTACCGAAGAGTTCGCTTTCCAGCAGGCTTTCAGGTATCGAGGCGCAACTCACATCCACGAACGGCCGGTCCTTTCGATAGCTCCTGGCGTGTATCGCCCGGGCGATCAGGCTCTTGCCCGTACCGCTCTCGCCAAGCAGCAGGACCGTGGTATTGGCCCTGGCGACCTTGTCCACCCGATCGAAAATACCTCTGATCTGGACGCTTTCGCCAATGATGTCCGGGTCGGGAGTGGACGAAGACCCGGGCGACCCTTCCGCGCGCCGCTTGTTCTTCTTCTCCTGCAGCGCCCCTTCGATGGTGGCGAGCAGTTCCTCGACCTTGACCGGCTTGGTCAGGTAGGAAAATGCGCCGTCGCGCATGGCCTTTACAGCCGTCTCGACCGTGGCGAAGGCCGTCATCATGATGATACTCGTCTCCGGAGAGGCGCCGGTCATGCGCTTGATCAGGTTTAGTCCGTTGATCCGTGGCATTTTCATATCTGTGAGCAAAACGTCGAATCGGTCGTTCCGGGCCGTTTCATAGGCCTGCTCACCGTCCGCCACACCCTTTACTTCGTACCCCTCGCCCGATAGCAATTCCACCAGTCCTTCCCGGGTGTTCCGGTCGTCTTCCGCGATCAGGATGCGTTCCATTAAATACCCCTGTTCCGTCTAGTCCCGCTGGCCGTGCCGCTCCGTCCCTGTGGTTTCGGAAGGTTGTCCGGCGGAGGGCCCTGCCGCATCCGCCCCCAGCGCCGGAAGGGCCAGCGTAAAGGCCGTCCCCTCGCCCGGCGTGCTTTCGACCGAGATCCCGCCTCCGTGCTTCTCCGCGATCTGCTGGGCGATGGGCAGACCCAGTCCCGTCCCGGTCGACTTGGACGTGTAGTACACCTCGAATATACGGTCCAGCCGGTCGGGATCAATACCCCTTCCCGTATCTTCGAATTTTATGATGACATGGGGGACTTCGCCGACGGCTTCCAGGGTCAGATCGCTACTGTTGCGGGGCGGCGCCCGTTCCGTGGAAATCGTCAGCGTACCGCCGTGCTCCATGGCATCGAATGCATTGAGCATGATGTTCAAGAACACCTGCTTGATCTGGTTGATGTCGACGGATACCATCAGTTCGCCATCCCGGAACCGGGTAATGATCCGGACGCCCCTTTCCTGTGCCGTGCCCTGGTGGATCGCGATCACCTCGTCGAGGATCACGTTGATTTCGTGGGGGTAAGGCGCCAGTTCCGGCGGCCGGGCGTAGTTCAGGAAATTCTCGACGAGACTGTCTATGCGCCAGATTTCCGATATTACTTTTTCATAGTGACCGCCGCGGTTCTGTTGATCGCCGTTCTGATTCTCCATGTCCCGCTTGAGAATCCTGAGGTTTATGATCATGGAATTAAGCGGGTTGCGGATTTCGTGAGACAGTATGGTGGCAAACTTACTCAGGGTAGCCAGGCGCTCGGCATGTTTCAGGCGGCGTTCCTTCTCCATCAACTCGCGGGCCATCTGGTTGAACTCGCGCGCGAGCGTAGTCAGTTCTCCATGCCCCGGCGTTTCAATGGTATGGGTCAACCTGCCCTGCGCGAACAACTGCGCGCCGCGCACCAGTTCGTAGATCGGACGGACGATCTTCCGGACGACGAGAATACCGATCAGGGATGCGACCGCCGCGCTGATGGCCATGAGCACGCTGATGCCCAGAATCATATCGCGTGACCGGGCGAAGGCGCTGGCGGCCGGTTGTTCGATGACGACCTTCCACCCGAGCGGTTCGACGGTCGCGAAAGCGGCGGCCATCTCACCCGCCGGCCCGGTGTAGACCAGCGCGCCGCTCTGCCGTTCA
>JAPOOT010000235.1 GCA_026713285.1 Gemmatimonadota bacterium
AGCACGTCCCGCAGCGTAGTGAGAAAAGCATCATTCTCTTCCGGCAGCCCGATGGTTACCCGCATGCCCCGTTCCAGCATGGAATAACGGCTGACGTCACGGATGAGCACGCCCCGGTCGATCAGTCCGTGGAAGATTTCGTCGACCGGCCGTTCCGCCTCGAACAAAACGAAGTTGGCGTGGGACGGATAGGGCCGGATGCCTGGAAGGTCCTGGAGGCCTTCGTAAACCCGTTGTCTTTCAGATCGGATCATCGCCGCCCGTTCTTCGATCAACGTCTCCTGGGCGATCAGCTTGCGCGCGGCAATCAGGGAAATGATGTTGACATTGTACGGAAGCTTGACCTTCTCGATTTCCCGTGTCAGCGCCGGATCGGCGACCAGGTATCCCAGGCGGAGTCCAGCGGCGCCGAGGGCTTTCGAAAAGGTACGGGTAACGACGATGTTCGGATGGTCTGAAATCAGTTCGACGCAGGATACACCGCCGAATTCGTAGTAGGCCTCGTCCACGACGACCAGGCCATCGGTTTCCTCCGCGATCCGCGCCGTGTCCTCCGGCGAAATCATCGATCCGGTCGGGTTGTTCGGAGAGCACAGTACAACCAGCCTGACTTCGGGATGGGCACTTTCTTCCACCAACCGATCGACATCAAAGTGCATATCGGCCTTGAGGTAGACGGTCCGGATATCGGCACCCGCGATCCTGCCCATGAGTGCGTAGAGCGTAAAGGTCGGCGCCGGCAGAACGACCCGATCACCCGCTGCAATCGTTGCCTGGAAAACTGCCTGGATCAGTTCGTTCGAACCATTGCCGATAAGGACGTACTCGGGACTCAGTCCGTGCCGCTTGCCGATCGACTCCTTGACTTCACCGGGCACGAAATCCGGATACCGGCCCCAGTTGGCTTTGAGCGCCTCGTCCACGATCTCCCGCTTGAGTTCCTCGGGAACGTCGAAGGGGCATTCGTTCTGGTTGAGTTTGACCGGACAATCGGGCTGGACCAGGGTGTAGCCGGACATGGCGCGGACCGCCGCCTTCACACTCCGGACAGCGGCTTTGCGAGGCTTTTCATCCATCGGAGCGGCCACCCTTTTAGTAAATCACCTTGTTGAGCGGGTATTCCACCAGGCCCTGGGCGCCGGCCCGTTTGAGCGCCGGAACCAACTGGCGAATGGTGTGTTCCTCGATCATCACTTCGATGGCGACCCACTCTTCGTCGGCCAGGGGGGACACGGTGGGGTTCTGCAGGGCGGGCAACAGCGCCGTTACCGCGGCCAGGTCCGCTCGTCTGACGTTCATTTTCAGGCCGACCATTTCCTCGGCGAGCATGGCACCCTTGAGCAGCAGGGCGATGTTTTCGATCTTGCGCCGCTTGTCCGGATCTTCCCAACTCTTCTTGTTTGCAATGAGCCGGTTAGTGGATATCAACAGCGTGTCGAGGACGCGTAACTTGTTGGCTCTGATGGAACCGCCGGTCTCGGTGATTTCGACAATCGCATCCGCCAACTCCGGGGCCTTGGCCTCCGTTGCGCCCCAGGAGAATTCCACTTTCGCGCTCACGCCGTGTTTTTGCAGGTAGCTCTCGGTGATATTGACGACTTCCGTGGCGATCCGCTTGCCTTCGAGGTCCTGGACGCTATGTATATCCGAAGACTCGGGTACGGCCAGCACCCACCGCAGCGGCCGCCGGGTATGCTTGGCATAGACCAGTTCCGCCACCTCCACTACGTCCGCCCCCGTCTCTATGATCCAGTCCTTGCCCGTAAGCCCCGCGTCGAAGACCTCATCCTCGACGTACCGGCCGATCTCCTGTGCCCGGATCAACATGATCTCCAGTTCTTCGTCGTCCACCCAGGGTGAGTAGGACCGGCTGCTGACCGTGCAATGAAACCCCGCCTTGCGCATGAGTTCAAAGGTGGATTCCTGCAGGCTTCCCTTGGGCAGCGCCAGTTTGATCAGCATCTTCTTATACTCCTCGTGACTCTTGTAGGGATCGAGGTTTTTTGTCACCTTAACGATTTTTACAGTGCATTCTCTTTCTGATCTAACTTGATACTCTAGCACACTCGACTAATTACACTCGAGTTTCCCTCGAAGATCCTACCATCAGATAAACCGCCTGAAAATAACACGACCCTACAAAATTGTCCAATCCTATTGATAACCGCACCCCGAAGGCTTCGAAGAGCAAAGCAGCACGGCGTCGAGTTTTGTATTGATAAATCGACTACATAGTGTGTCAGCACCAGTATATGCACCGCGCCAGGGTAGACCCGGTACGGATTTTATATCCCTTTCCGTTTAACGGCATACGTTATATATAAAATAGTGATACGTTCTTTCGCGGATCGAGAAACCTGGGAGAGCTTACCATGCGTAACGAGAAACTGGCTCCTGTGCATCCCGGTGAGGTTTTGTTAGAAGAGTTTCTCAAGCCAATGAACCTGAGCCAGAACCGCCTTGCGCTTTCAATCGGCGTACCGCCACGACGCATCAACGAAATCGTACTGGGAAAACGAGGCATAACCGCGGATACGGCCCTCAGGCTGGCTCGCTACTTCTGCATGTCGCCACAGTTCTGGATGGGCATTCAGATGGATTATGCGCTCGACGTTGCCGAAGACGAACTCTCAGATCGTCTGACGACTGAGGTTCGGCCACATCCAGCAACTAAGCAGGCCGCATCCTCCTGAGTGCTTGTACCCGGGATGATTGATCTAGACAACGGGAGCCATCCTTTATCTCGGAATCAAAATGGGACGATTTTACAGACATGAAGATGCATGGGACCTGAAAA
>JAPOOT010000363.1 GCA_026713285.1 Gemmatimonadota bacterium
AGTTCCAGCGTATCGCGAAATGCATGGGCGGTGTTGAACTGCCCATACACAAGGTGTCGGACGGACATTCGTCTGTAGGTGCCGATGGATCGCCAGTTGGTGCCGTTGGGTCGCCAGCCGGCGACGATGGGTCGCATTCCGGTCCTGCGGACGCTACGGGCCGGGTATACATCGGGTGGGCGCCCCCGGATCTCGCCATCGATCTCTCCGAAACCGCCCTGGGCTACGACGGTTATGTCATCCTGTGCGCCGACAACTGCCTGGTGCTGACAGGACGTAAGCCCTACTCGGCGCTTTATGCCGTGTACCGCCTGTTCGAAGAACATCTCGGCTGCGGTTTCTTCGAGGAAGGCGAGCAGATTCCCCGGACGGATACCGTCTCGATTGGCGAACTGGCGGACTACCGCAAGCCCCGGTTCAAGTGGCGGATGTATTTTGCGAACATGCAGGACGCCTACAGCGGCATGCGCTGGTGGACCTGGGAGGAGTTCAAACCCTGGATCGACTACCTGGTCAAGAAACGGTTCAACATCCTCGAGAGCGGCAACATCGCGGACTGTTGCGGCATCGGCGCGCTGGCGTCCAACCGGCTGGGCGTACCGTTGGAACTGACCGACTGGCAGAAAGCGCGTATCGCGTTGCTGCGGCGCGTCTTCGACTATGCCCGGGAGGCCGGTATCCGGATCCGGTACCGCATGCAGCTTCACGTGGGCACGCCCGCGGTCAATCCCGGTTTTTCCCCCTACGCTGACGGCCGCCAACTCCAGGAATTCGTGGACGGGTACGAGGCCATGACCGGCGCGAAGATCCGCGTGGCGCCGCTGGACTGGTGCGGCGAATCCGAAATCGTCCTCGACCCGCGGGACCCGGTGACCCGGCGGTTCACAACCGCCGTGGTGGAGTCTTACGGAGAAGCGCTGGGTACGGACCATCTCTACAGCCTGTGGCTGCCCACGGAGGAGACCTGGGTGGAGGATGACCCGGACCGGGCCGCGGAACTGACCCGCGCGTCAGTCGACGGCATGATCCAGGCCATCCGGGAAGGCGACCCGGACGCGGTGCTGTTCAGCCCACGGGTGTGCACGGACAATCCCACGGCGGCCGCACAGGCGCAGGCGGTCCGGGACGCAGGCCTGCCCGTGATCGGCAACATGTTCCTCAACCATGGCGGCCGCATGTACGATTTCCTGCGGTGCGACTACTACTGGGGCCTGCCGTGGTCCACGGGCATGTGCGGCCAGTGCGGCCGGGAGACCAACCCCAACGGCGATATCGAAACGGCGATCAACAATGCCCGGTCGCTGGCGGATCACCCAAAGGCGCGGAACCTCCAGGGTTTCATGGTGTCGACCGAAACCAACCACCGGAACGTCATGACCATGGATCTCTACGCGGAGCTGTCGTGGAATCCCGCAGACCTGGATCCCGACGACTACATCGAACGGTGGAACCGCAGGAGATACGGACCGGCCGCCGAAGGCACCCGTACAGCCGTCCGGATATTCGCAGAAACGATCATGGCCTACTTCGACCCGTGCACCCACAACGGTCCGCTTTACCGGAACTGGGACGGCACGCTGCTGCCCGGACTCACCTCCGGTTCCGTAAAGCGGCTCATCGGGTTTTTGCCGTCTCTCCACGAGATAATCGAAATCCTGCATTCCCAGTACGATAAACTCGGGGATTCCCCCATGTACCGCTTCGACCTGGTGGATATCGGGCGCACCTACCTGGCGGGCATCTTCAACCATCGCCTGGCCGACGCGCGCAAGGCCTTTCGCGCCGGGGACAGGGAAATGTTCGAGCGAATGGCCGGGGAGACGGAGCAGGTTATGCTCGCCATGGCCCGGTACTGCAGCGCCCATGAGCAGTTCAGGCTGAAGACCCACGACGAGTGGGCGGCGCGGTGGCCCGAGATCGTGCCCGGCCACGCCAACGGCGAGAGCAACTGGATCACCTTCACCGCCCTCATCTCTCTCAAAAACTGGCAGGTGCTGCTGGACTACCTGCCGGAGGATTTCGCCGAGATGATCGTCCACTACTTCCTCCCCCGCGTGCGGCAGTACATCGACCGGATGCGGACGATGATGGACCGGGGCGAGGATATATCGGAGCGGTTGGTCGACCGGGATTCTGACGTGGATCTGCCGTCCCGCGTGGCGAATTGGTCGACGCCCCAGGGCAACACGCCCTGGTCGCCCTACGGGGACACCTGCGAACCCGAGTTGACCGAAGAGGACGAGGCACTCGCCCTCAGGCTCATAAAGGACGGATCAGTGAGTGGCAGGGACGATTTCTATGAGGGTCCACTCGATACGCTCGTCCGGGAAATGCTGGACGAGTTCCCGCCCCCCGGGGACATCGAGGAGATCCTCGCGGAGGAAGATTACGCGCCGCCGAGTAACCGGCTGGTATTGCACGGCGTCCCCGGTGAAACGATCGAGGGCTTCAACGTGCCCGGTTTCGTGGAACGGGTCGAGGTCCCGCGAGAACTCCAGAATCTCATTGCGGTGCGCGAGGTACGCCGGGAGTACAATATCGCCCGGGGTGAGATCGCCCTGTACCAGGTGACCGTACCGCCGGAGGTCGGCCTGACCCGCCTCGAAGACGAATCCGCTTCCTCGGACGGCCACGATGTTGCGGTATTCACCTTCGAGGTCGGAGCAACTGATTACAAGGTATGGTTCGACAGCGGGACGGACCTGGACGTGGCCTCTTTGGTGGTGAAGGAGATTCAGGCCTAAGTTAAGTGCGAAGGCCCTTTAGAGGACACTCCAGCAGACTTCCAACTTATACTGCGTTTAGAAGACTGTGCGTGTCCCCCTAAACTGTTGGCTGATATTCCACCCAACGGTATTCGACCGTCTCTTTTATACAAAGGAAACTCTGATTAAGTCCTGGCGTTGACATGATGATTCATGTTGAATGATATCGTAACGACTTCAGCATAGCGCAACGTTAACACTTCGGTCAAGATCAAGCGAGGCGCACCATGACGAATCAGACGAGTTTTTCGGATA
>JAPOOT010000362.1 GCA_026713285.1 Gemmatimonadota bacterium
CGATCCCGGCGTCTTCGTCGCCCTCGACAACCTGACTGTGCTCGGACGGGACAACAGCCCGCTGCGAAAGTACGGGGCGGCCTTCGTGGAAGACCAGAGTTTCTTCGGCAACTGGATGACCAACGCCGCGGTGGTCTTCGCAAGGCCCGAAGACCAGGTCAAGATGTTCATGAGCGCGGGTCCCCGGGGCGTCAAGTACCTGCTGACCAATACGCCGGTGTCGTGGCTCGACGATCCGCCGGAAAGCATCTCCGACGACGTCATGACCCTGGCCCAGGGCCAGGGCTTCACGCCGGATGAGGGGCCGATCCTCTATCCCTTCTACCAGAGCGCACTGGATCTGTGGTCGCTCAACAGGGCGCGGCTGATGAAACTGGAGGACCACGGCGTGACGAACGCCCGGGCCGCCGAGTTGCATGAAGAAAGCACGCAGGCGCTTCGGGCGGCGCGGGAAGCCCTGGAAGACCGCCGCTACGATGCCTTCGTGGCCCGTTCGAGGGAAGCGTGGGGCTACGAAGCCCGCGCCTATCCCGATGTACGATACGCGGCGGACGACACGGTGGACGGCATCGTGTTCTACTTCATGCTGCTGGTTCCCTTCTGTTTCTTCCTCGAGCGGCTGTTCTTCGGGTTCCCGGACATTCGCAAGCGGCTGCTCGCGGTGGGCGTGATCTTCGCGGCGGTCTTTTTGTTGCTGCAGAACGTGCACCCTGCCTTTCAACTCAGCCTGACGCCCTACATGGTCTTCCTAGCCTTCATCATCCTGGCCATGGCGCTGATCATCATCACCATGATCGTCACCCGTTTCGACACGGAGATGAAGAACCTGACCCGGTCGGCGGCCGGTCTTCACGAGGCGGATATCGGACGGCTGAGCGCCACGGCGGTGGCCATATCGCTCGGGATTTCGAACCTGCGCAAGCGGAAGTTGCGCACGGCCCTGACGGCCGTGACGCTGACCCTGCTGACCTTTACCGTGCTTTCCTTCACCTCCTTCAGGACCGGTATCCAGTTCTATACGCTGGACCGCGAGAACGCCCCCCCGTACGACGGCGTCCTCATGCGCAACCTGTCGTGGCACTCGCTGCCCTCTTCTTTCCTGCCCTACGTGGAAAACGCCTTTGAAGCACAGGCCGAGGTCGTGCCCAGGTCGTGGTACGAGCCCGAGGATCTCACCAGCCCCTACATAGACCTGCGGGCGCCGGGCCGGGGAACCTCCACCACGGTACAGTCCCTGCTCGGACTTCACGCCGACGAACCGGCCATTTCCGGGCTGGACCGCTACCTGGTACCGGGCGGGCGATGGTTCGGCCCCGATGAAAGGGCGGTGTGTCTGCTGCCCACGGAACTGGCCGAAAGGCTGGACGTGGGGCCCGAGGACGTGGGTACGGCGGAAGTGGAGATCCTTGGCGGCCGCTATACCGTGATCGGACTGCTCGAATCCGATGGCCTGGACGCCTACCGGGACATGGACGACGAAAGCATCATGCCCGCCAGTTTTTCCATGACCCGTTCGTTGACCGAAATGGACGTGGAGGTATTCATGTCTACAATCCAGGCCTCCGAACACCTGCCATCCCGCAACGTGCTGGTCCTGCCCTACCGCCAGACCCTCGACCTGAACGGATCCACGCGGTCCGTGGCGATCACGGGGTTCGCGGATGGCGATCAACTCCGCGATTCCGTGGAGGCCTTCATGTCACGGGTCCTCCTGGCCGTGTTCGTCGGAACGGAAGACGAGGTGAAGGTCTACAGCTCCCTTGGCGCCACATCGGTCTCGGGCCTGGCCAACCTGATCATCCCGGTGCTCATCGCGGCGTTCCTGGTTCTGAACACCATGATGGGCGCCGTGTTCGAACGGTTCCGGGAGATCGGCGTATACAGCGCGGTGGGCCTGGCGCCGAACCACGTCGCCGCGCTGTTCATCGCCGAAGCGGCCGTGTTCGCCACCCTCGGCGCCGTGTTCGGGTACCTCACCGGCCAGATCATCACCATGGGCCTGTCGCAGTGGGACCTGCTGGGCGGCCTGTCGCTCAACTATTCCTCGCTGTCGACCGTGTACGCGACGGTAGTCGTCATGGTCGTCGTATTCCTGTCCACCCTCTACCCCGCGAAAAAGGCCGCGGACATGACGGTGGAGGACGTGACCAGGCGATGGGCGCCACCAACGCCCGACGGCGACAACTGGCGCTTCGAGTTTCCCTTCACCGTCACCATCCCGGAGGCCTATCCGCTGGCGGGATACCTGGCACACATATTCCAGACCCACGAGGACAGCTCGGCGGAGGATTTCGTCGCGGAGGGAGCGGCGCATGACGTGGTACCGGCCCGGCCTTTGGAAGGCTACCGTGTATCAGCGACGGTATGGCTCGCCCCCTACGATCTCGCCATCAGCCAGGACGTGGCGCTGGAACTGGAGCCCGTACCGGGTGAAAGCCTGTACCGGATCATGATCGCAATCCGCCGGCGCAGCGGGGACCTTGCGCAGTGGCAGACCATCAACCGCCGGTTCTTCACCGTGTTGCGGAAACGTTTCCTCGTGTGGCGTACCCTTTCCGAGTCCATCAAGGACCAGTACCGGAAAGTCGAGGAACGAGCGCCCGCGGAAGCGCCGCAATTGACCTGAAGGAGCAGCGATGTACGATCTCATTATCAAGGGCGGACAGGTCATCGATCCCGAAAACGGCATCAACGATAGCCGGGACGTCGCCGTCAACGACGGACTGATTGCGGCGGTTGGACACGACATCCCGGCGGAGCACGGGAGGCAGGTCGCCCGCGTCCACGGCCATTACGTTACGCCCGGCCTGATCGACATCCACATGCACGCCTATGGCGGCTACCGGGGATGGGTGTTCCCCGATGCCCACGTGCTCCCCAACGGCGTGACCACGGTGCTCGATACAGGGGGCGCCGGATGGAAGAAATTCGAAGACTTCAAGGACACGGTCATCGCCGAGTCCATAACCCGGGTGCTGGCCCTGATCAACATCGTGGGCGCCGGCATGGAAGGCGCCGTGGAACAGGACGTGTCGGAGATGGACCCTGTGCCCTGTGCGGACATGATCAGCAGGTATCCGGAACACGTCGTGGGATCCAAGACCGCCCATTTCAACGGACCGGGGTGGGAGGCGGTCGACGGCGCCGTCGAGGCGGCCCGGCGGAGCGGCGCCATCGCCATGATCGATTTCGCGCCGAAGCCGAACCGCAGCTACCGGGACCTGCTGCTGAAGAAACTGAGTCCGGGCGATATACACACCCACCTGTACGCACAGCACATCCCCCTGCTGGACCAGCGCGGCAGGGTGAACGACTACGTCCGGGAGGCGCGGGACAAGGGCATCCTGTTCGATCTGGGCCACGGCGGCGGTAGCTTCTGGTTCCGCATCGCCGTGCCGGCCATCGAGCAGGGCTTCCTGCCGGATACGGTCAGCACGGATTTCCACAAGTACAGCGCCCTGATGCCGAACGCGAGCATGACCACGACCATGTCGAAATGCCTGAACATGGGGATGACCCTGGAGGACGTGGTCATGCGCTCCACGCGCAATCCCGCCCGGGCCATACGGCGGCCGGAACTGGGTACCCTGAGCATCGGCGCGGAGGCGGACGTCGCCGTGCTGGAACTGGAATACGGGGAATTCGGATTCGTCGATTCGGGCCTTGCCCGCATGCGCGGCGACCGCCGGCTGAGATGCCTGCTGACCGTGCGCGCCGGCAAGGTGGTATGGGACCTGAACGGTCTGACGCGGCCGGACTGGGACAAGGCGGGCAACTATATCAGGGCGGAGTAGGCGGGAGAACGGGCGCTTATGGCGCAGTATTAGCGGCGAACAGAGCGTGAATGATTGGAAGAGCGAATAGGCAAGTACCGGGACCGAGTGAAAGCCATGAGCGACGACACCAGGCGTGAACAGCACGAACAGCGGGATCGGAAAGCGACTCCCGCCGCACAGGATGACCGGTGGCAGATCGTTCCGGACAGCCTGCCCTACGAGGACGGGTTCAGCAGCCGCATCATCTGGGCCGCCTTCTTCGTGGGGCTGGTCATGCTCCCTGGCGCGATCTACCTGGAACTGGTGACGGGCAAGAGTTTCGCGGGCGCCGCGGAATGGGTCACCATCATCATGTTCATCGAGATCGGCAAGCGCCTGTTTATAAAGCTCAAGCCCCAGGAAGCCATCATCCTCTACTGGCTTGCCGCCGGGCTTGCG
The DNA here is from genome assembly GCA_026713285.1 of Gemmatimonadota bacterium. Classification (GTDB taxonomy): domain Bacteria; phylum JAAXHH01; class JAAXHH01; order JAAXHH01; family JAAXHH01; genus JAAXHH01. The sequence goes on from JAPOOT010000362.1 coordinate 4,215, forward strand.
GCCACGGGACTGGGCGCCAGCGGCATGGCGGCCGGGTCGTCGGTGCACGGCGCGCCCTTCGCCAAGATGATCTGGTTCCAGTACCTGATCCAGTCTCCCCAGGCGGACGGCCTGGCCCAGCTTCTTCCACAGTGGGTCTCCCCGCCCCGGGGTTCCGATTCGTTGATCACCCGGACCCTCTTCTCCATGGAGTGGCTGGAGCCCATTCTCCTGGCCGTCCTCGTGTCCATCCTCGGCCTGGTCAACGCCCTCTCCCTGGGATACGTGCTCTTCCGGATTACGGCCGACACCGAACGCCTGCCCTTTCCCCTGGCGCCCGTGCAGGCGGCCGGCGCTACCGCCCTGGCCGAATCGTCGGCGGGGGAAGAGACCTGGCGATGGCGTGTGTTCACCGTCGGCGCCATGATCGGACTGGGCTGGGGCATATTATACGTCGTCGTGCCCACCGTTTCCGGCGTGGTGCTGACCAAGGGCGTAGAGGTCTTCCCCATTCCCTTCGCGGACTTCACGCCGCGGTTCCGGGACGTGCTGCCCGCGTCGCCCATCGGCATCGGAACGGACATGGCCACCCTCCTGGTGGGGTTCGTCCTGCCCTTCTGGATCGTGGTCGGCACCTTCATCAGTTCCTTCGTCATCACCTTTATTGCCAATCCGCTCCTCTACCACTTCGGTCTGTTGCACAGTTGGACGCCGGGGATGAGCACCATACCCACCTCCATCAACAACACCATCGACTTCTGGCTGAGTTTTTCCTCCATCGGCACTTCGCTGGTCATCGGCCTGATCGGCCTGGTCGCCTTTGCCCGCGCGTTGAGGAGAGACCCGGATGGGGCGTCCGGCGGGCAGGGCCCCCGCAAACCGCCGCCGGAAAGGGGTGATTTCAGACTGCCCATCCCCATCGCGCTTTGGGCGGTTTCTACCCTGTGCTTTATTGCCCTGGTCTACTACCTGGAACCGGCGTTCCCCGTCTGGATCTCCGTGGTGTTCGGGTTTCTGTGGACGCCCTTTTTCTCCTACATCGGCGCCCGCATGATCGGTTTGACGGGCTCGCCCTACGGATCATCGTTCCCCTACGCCAGGGAGGGGTCCTTCTACCTGTCGGGCTACAAGGGGGTGGCGATCTGGTTCGCCCCGGTTCCCCTCTTCGATCACAGCGGCGTCGTGGCGACCTACCGGCAGTTGGAACTCACCCGAACGCGATTTCCAAGCCTGGTCAAACTCTATATATTGAGCCTGATACTGCTTATCGTATTCAGTTTCGTGTTCTATGCCCTGATCTGGAAACTGGCGCCCATTCCGTCCGCGGCCTATCCCTTCGTCGAGAAGATGTGGCCGCTGCAGGCCACGATGGAGACCATCTGGATCAAGTCTACCCTGCCGGGCGGCTCAGACGTGATCGGGCAACTGATCCG
>JAPOOT010000437.1 GCA_026713285.1 Gemmatimonadota bacterium
ATGAACAGGACCGGAGACTGTCAAGTGAAAACCTTGCGCGGATGCTGTCGCGGAAAGTGCTTAGATGCCGCCGCGGATAAAGCGCGGGCGACACCGCGGATATAACGCGGATGCCGCCGCACTTGGATACGTTTGCAACCCAGATCGGGAACACGAATATCGCTTGATGTCGACGGAGTTTCCGATTAACGTCGAGGCACCGGGTCCGCCTCCCTTCGCGCGGCGGTTCGACGCCGGAATCCAGTGCATTCCCGTTGGCAGATGCAGACATGGACGTCTCGGGGACGAACCGGGATAGCGGTCAGAATCCCAATGATCTTCGTAAGGACAGCGCTTCATGCCCATAGTCAAGACCAGCGAAAGCCATCCAATCCGCGTCGATGCGGTACGCCTGAGGGACGGTTTCGGCCAAATCGGCATTACCCTGTGTCCCGGCAAGATAGACTCCTATGGAATCGCCGGCAACTGGGAACGCGACCTGGACCTCGACCTCGAACGGATCAGAAAGTGGGGCGCGACGGCGGTCGTCAGCCTGATCACCGGGGAGGAAATACGGGACCTGCAAGTTCAGGACATCTCAAGGGCGGTTGCGGACCGGCATATGGAGTGGTGGCACCTGCCCATCCCGGACGGGCAGCCACCCGGACCGGACTTCGAAAAAGCCTGGGTCCATGCGGGAGCGGCCGTCCGGGACCGCCTGCGACTCGGATTCGACGTGCTCGTCCATTGCAAAGGCGGCTTGGGCCGCGCGGGTACGGTCGCCGCGCGGTTGCTCGTTGAGTTCGGCGAAAATCCGGACGAAGCGATACGGCGCGTTCGAGCGGTCCGTTCACAAAACGCCCTCGAAACGCGCGACCAGGAACGCCACGTGAAGCGGTGTGCGCGGGCAGCGCCCGTTCGACCCGTCAGGACAGAAGCAGGCATCCGGGACCGCGCGATCGGCGCCTTCCTGGGTCTCGCGGTGGGGGACGCGGTCGGCACGACGCTCGAGTTCCGGGGCCGCGACGCGCAGGAGCGGGTGGACGATATGGTAGGCGGCGGTCCCTTCAATCTGTCAGCCGGCGAATGGACCGACGACACCACCATGGCGCTGGCCCTGGCCGACAGTCTCGCCGAACGCGGGGCGCTCGATTGCCGGGACCTGATGGACCGGTTCGTCCGATGGTGGAAGGAAGGCGAATACTCATGCACCGGGAGTTGCTTCGACATCGGGAATACCACGAGCGCGGCGCTTTCGCGCTATGTGCGGACAGACAATCCGATCGCGGGTTCCGCCGAATCCCGCGCCGCGGGAAACGGTTCGCTGATGCGGCTAGCCCCGGTCGCACTGCGCTACTGGGACGACCGCGCCTTGCTCGATGCCACGGCGGCAGAACAATCCCGGACCACCCACGGGTCCGAGGAGGCGGTGGACGCCTGCCGGGCCTTCGCGAAACTGCTTGCGGACGCCATCGCGGGCAAAGCACGGACGGAAGTCCTCGCCCCAAGATCCTTCGATGGAGCGCCGGCGGTCGCCCGTATTCTTGGCGGTAGCTGGCGCGGCCTTGCCCGGCAAAAGATCAGTTCGAGCGGATATGTGATAGACACCATGGAAGCCGCGTTATGGTCCGTCGCGCGCACCTCCGATTTCCGGGGCGCCGTGCTGCTCGCGGCCAACCTGGCCGATGACGCCGACACGGTCGCCGCGGTGACAGGACAGCTCGCCGGCGCGCTCTACGGCCTGAGCGGCATTCCCGACGAATGGCTTGACCGGGTCGCGTGGAAGGATCGCCTCCTGGACGTGGCGGACCGATTGGTGAGCGGGACGATCTGACCACTGCCCCTGCACCACAGGCACAGGCCCCTGTTTCTGCTATACTGTGACCGATTGACGGGCAGGACGATTTGACCTCTGCGCACCCCCGGGGGCCCACCGGGTTCTGTATCGATTGCCGCAAATTTCTGCTTGAATAGCGCAGGGCGCCGTGTTATAGTCCTGCATCTCGTTTCAACCTTTCCGAACGCATACGATTTCAGCTCGATCGTTGAAGCAGGACGCCCATGGCGGAATCCCTGGCAGTCGACGGCGGAACACCGGTCCGCACGCAACAATGGCCTCCGCTCATACCCGGTGGATCGGTTTACGGGGAAGAAGAAAAACAGGCCGCCATCGAAGTTATCGAGGCCCGTTCTCCTTTCCGTTACTACGGCATAGAGTCCCTGGGCAAGGTCGACCGGTTCGAAGCGGCCTACGCCCGGTACGTCGGCACCCGCTTCGCCCTGGCCACCCACAGCGGTAGCACTGCGCTCTCCGTGGCCCTCGCCGCCCTCGACGTGGGTCCGGGAACGGAAGTCATCATGCCGGCCTTCATGTGGATCGCCGACGTCAACGCGGTCGTGCATCTGCGTGCCGTGCCGGTACTCGCCGACATCGACGAAACGCTGAACCTCGACCCCGGTGACATTGAACGCCGCATCACGCCACGCACCCGGGTCATCATCGCCGTCCACATGGCCGGAACGGCCGCCGACATGCCCGCCATCCTGGAGGTGGCGGACCGGCACGGGGTCCCCGTGCTCGAGGATTGCTCCCAGGCCGCGGGCGCGCGCATCGGAGGGCGGGCCGTGGGATCCATGGGCAAGGCCGGTGCCGTCAGCCTGCAGTACAACAAGAATTTCACCACCGGCGAAGGCGGGATGATTACGACGGACGACGATGAAGTCTTCCGCCGCGCGGTCTGCTTCCACGACACGGGGTTCGAACGGGATCTCGAAGGGGTCTCGACCGGAGAGGACTCGGCGTTCGAGACCTTTGGCATGGGCGTCCGCATGGACGAACTCCGCGGCGCGGTAGGCCTGGTCCAACTGGAGAAGTTGCCCGGCATCCTGGAAGGCATGCGACGCCATCAGGACAGGTTGCGGGAGACGCTCGGAAGGACGCCCGGCATCCAGCTTCGCCGCATTGCCGATCCCGAAGGCGACAGCGGGGCCTATTTCTCCTGGATCCATGATTCGGCGGAAGCGGCCGCCCGGTTCACCGCGGCCATGAAGGCGGAGGGCATACCCGCCGGGGAGCCCCACGGCGGCATTCACCAGTACAGGTACATGTCCAACCTGCTGAACAAGGCGCCGGTGACGACGGCCGGGTGCCCCTGGACCTGTCCTTTCAACGCCGAAAGCCCGATGGAATACCGCGCCGGCATGCTTCCGCGCAGCGACGATCTGCTGGACCGGGCGCGCATCCTGCCGCTGCCCGCACAGTTGACCGATGAAGACGTGGACGACGTGATTCGGGCGTTCCGCAAGGTCGCGCGGGCCGTGTTGTGAATAGCTGAAATGAATGAAAGTTCCGGATTTCGATACCAGGGTAATGTCTTCGCGCTACGCAGTACGACACATGTTACCCAAACAAGCAGTTAGCAACGGTGCCTCATGAGAAACAGACTCGATAAAATCACCCTCAAGGGTTTCAAGAGCATTCAATCGCTGGTTGATTTCGAACCGCGCCCGCTGAACGTGCTCATCGGACCCAACGGTGCGAGCAAGTCCAATCTCATCTCATTCTTTCGCATGTTGAGTTGGTCGCTTTCAGGACCGGATAAACTATCCGAATACGTGGGTAGGCAAGGTGGCGCGAGCAAGTTATTGCACGACGGTCAGGACAGAACCCGCGAGATCGAAACCGAACTGACCATCCAATCTGAGACGGGCAAGAGTCAATACGGATTTAGATTAGTCTTCGTGGCAGGGGATGCTTTCATGTATGCCGATGAAAGATATCGCTATTCGAGTAGAGACCTGCCAGCCCAAGCGACCTGGAAACCGACCGAACCCGAATCCGGACATCGCGGACCGCAGCTTCTCACCTGGGCCAATACCGACACGACGGCCCGCGTAATACGGGATATACTGAATAAAATCAAAGTTTTTCAGTTCCATAACACATCGGATACCGCTCGCATCCGTAACACCTGGAATGTGAACGATAATCGGTGGCTGAAAGAGGACGCCGGCAATATCGCGCCCGTATTGCTACGATTGAAGGAAGACGACGGCAGGTGCTATCAGCGCATCGTCGATACCATGCGCCTGATCCTGCCCTTCTTTTCCGATTTCGAACTGGAACCGCGCTATGAAAGTCTCCTCTTGCAGTGGAGTGAAAGAGACACCGATCAGGTATTCAGCGTATCGCAGGCCTCGGACGGCATGTTGCGTGTAGTCGCCCTGGTTACCTTGCTGCTACTCCCGGAACGGGATCAGCCTGATGTCCTGATTCTCGACGAACCGGAACTTGGACTGCATCCATATGCGATTAACGTCGTAGCCGGCTTGATAAACGCCCTCTCGCACAAGATTCAGGTCATCGTAGCCACGCAGTCCATGCCCCTGATCGACTGCTTCGAGCCTTCGGACATAGTTGTCGTCAATCGTGAAAATCGTAACACGACCTTCAAACGGTTGAGCGAAGATGACCTGGAAGAGTGGCTTGAAAACTATTCGCTTTCCGAGTTGTGGGAAAAGAACGTGCTCGGAGGGCGACCTTAGATGAACATACGCTTGAACTTCATCGTCGAGGGACAAACTGAGGAGACTTTTGTCAATCAAGTTCTCAGACCGCATCTGGAAACGTTTTCTGTCGGGTGCAGCGCCAGATGTGTCGAGACGAGTCGTAAGCGCGGTAGGAAGTACCGCGGAGGCATTACGGATTTTAAACTTCCCAGAAAGGATATCAACGCATGGATGAGGGAAGATAAGAATCCCGATGTTCGTTTTACGACGATGTTCGATCTTTATGGTTTGCCGCAGGACTTTCCGGGCTACGGAGACGCCGCAGGACTATCCAATGCCTACGAACGCGTCAGGGTTTTGGAGAATGCACTGAGCGAAGACATTTCCGATCGCAGATTCGTTCCATACATACAACTTCACGAATTCGAGTCGCTGTTGTTCTCTGATCTCCACAAACTCGAAACGCAATTCTATGATAGAGGCGACGAAGTAAGCCGACTAGTCATGACGGCATCCGCATTTGAATCACCGGAACTCATCGACGATGGAAAGGATACCAGCCCTTCGAAGCGAATCATTGGAGAGATCCCCGAGTATGGACGGATGAAAGCATCGGCGGGGCCTATAGTGGCTGGGAAGATCGGGTTATCCGTGCTGAGATCGAAATGTAGACATTTTGGAGAATGGATCGAAAGATTGGAAGCCATCTGACTTGTCCTGAAGGAATACCAATAGGAGAACCCGCATGAGCGAAGTGACAAACCCGGTCCGGACAGACAACCTTCCCCCACCGGACGACGCATTCTGGAAAGGAATCCGCCGCGACCAGTTCTACCTGGAACCCGATATCGCCTTTCTCCAAGGCGGCTCCGTCGGACCGTCACCGAAGCCGGTCGTGGATCGCGTGACCGAGGCCATCCGGGCCTTCGACAGCGACCCGTTGAAGCATCAGCAGCAATACTGGCCGATCGTCGAGGAATCGAGGGAGAAGCTGGCGAAATTCGTTGGCACGCGGCCGGAGCGCATCGCGCTGGTCCAGAACACCACCATGGCGCTCAGCGTCTTCGCCCAGGGCGTGACCTGGAAGGTAGGCGGAGAAATCCTGATGACGGACCAGGAATACGGCGCGGTAAACGCCTGCTTCGACTACGTGGCCGAACGGCACGGCATGACCGTCCGCAGGGTGCATCTGCCCATGGAGATCACCGACAAGCAGCAGATCATCGATGTATTCAAAAGTGGAATAAACGAGCGTACGGCGGCCCTGGTCTTCGGGCACGTGTACTGGTCGACGGGCATGGTGACGCCGGTGAAGGAACTGACGGAAATCGGCCGTGAGCGTGGCATCTGGGTAGTGGTGGACGGCGCCCATGCCGTGAGCATGGTCCCCCTGCATCTGGACGAATGGAATCCCCATTTCTACGCCTCCAGCCTGCACAAGTGGACGCTTTCCCCCAAGGGTACGGGCATGCTATTCGTATCGGACGACGCCCACGACCGGGTCGAGCCGCTCATACTGGGCTCCAGCGCCCATCCCAATCCGAATGCAAGCCGGTTCGACATGATGGGCACGCGGGACCAGACTCCTTTCATCGGACTGGGCACGGCCCTCGATTTCCAGCAGGAGATCGGATGGGATCACATACGGACTTATTGTCGGGGCCTGGTGAATTACATGCGCGAACGCCTCGGCCGCATCCGGGGCGTACGCTTCCTGACGCCGCGTGACCCCGAGATGTCCGGGTTCATCACGACCTTCACCATCGAAGGCGCCGATCTACAGAAAATCCGGCAGGAACTGTGGGACGACGAGAAAATCGAGACCGTGGCCTTCCACATCAACGACGTGCCCGTGTTTCGAATTTCGACCCATTTTTACAACAGCCGGGAGGAAATCGACCGCATGGTGCGGGCCATCGAGCGGCGACTGTAATAAGCACCGGGATCGACCCGGCACTCCGGCCCGGTCGTCGCAGGCGGCCAGGACCGGCCCGGAAATTCGATCGGACGTCGCAGGTCGCCGGAACCGGCCGGACGAATCGAATGATCCGAAAGGACGCGCCATCGAGCGGCGGGAAAGGAAGATCGAAATGACCGATGAACATGGCTTCATCACGCGGTCCATCCACGCGGGCGAGGCGGAGAATACGTCGGCGACGCCGATCTACCAGTCCACCACGGTGGACGGCGCCTACCTGCGGGGAAGCAATCCGACTTTCACGGCATTCGAGGAGAAGATGTGCACGCTCGAAGGCGGTGGACGCAGTATCGCCACCGCCTGCGGCATGGCGTCGGTCACCCAGGCCGTGATGACGCTTATTCGCGCGGGTTCCAGAATCGTGTGTCACCAAACCTGCTACGTCTGGACCAGGCATTTCATGTCCGAGGAGCTGCCCAGGCTCGGTTTCGATACGGAACTGATCGACATGCGGGATCCGAAACAGCTCGATGCGGCCCTTGAGAAGCCCACGGACGTGGTTTACTTCGAACCCCTCTCCAATCCAAACCTGGACATCATCGATACGCCCAGTGTCATCCGAAAGGCCCACCAGGCCGGTGCGAAGGTCGTGATTGACAATACCTTTCTCTCCCCCTATCTGTTCCG
>JAPOOT010000367.1 GCA_026713285.1 Gemmatimonadota bacterium
ACCGGACATTGCAGTGCCGGCCGTCTGCGGGTTCGATCCGGTCGCCGATGGTGTCCAGGGAGATCTGTGACGACCCCGGCGCTGGGGCCTTCCGCAAACCATGCTATGCTGATAGCGGTCAACTCGAAGAAGGCCTGTCAGTATTGTCGGATTTCGGATCCGGGTTCTGTGGTGATGAAGGTTCGTCTCTTCGGTCCGATTCCCGCTCGTTGCGAGCACCACCCCCGTTTTCCGGGATTTCATCAATGGTTTCTTCGTCTGAATCCGCTTTTTTCTGATCATTCTCGTCACTATTCGCAGGATGTCCATCGCCTTTACGGTCGTCTGGGGCCGACTTGTCTGCCCCGTCCTCCGGCTCCTCCGAGTACCCCATCTCCGCGTCATAGTCGTAGATGAATTCGTCGTCGTCAGGCCAGTAGTCGCGGCCGGTCCGCTGCCCGGTACCCGGAGACGTACCACGCGGAAGCGTCGGAGTATCAGGCTCGCCCGTGGTCAGCGCGGGTTGTTCCTCGTCGTCCCCATCGTCGCCTCCATCGCCATCACCGTCGTCGTCGCCATCATCATCTTCCTCAGTCTCTTCCGCTTTCCTTCTGCTCCTGCCGATCAGCGCGGCGATACCCATGCTGATGAAATACAGCACCACAAGGGGAATCGCCACGAGGGTCTGCGTGTAGGGATCACCGGTGGGCGTGATGACTGCGGCCGCTATAAAAATGACCACCAGGGCGATGCGCCACACCCGTTTCAGCACACTGGCGTTCAGGATGCGAAGCCAGGTCAGAAACGCAACTACCGCCGGCATCTGGAACACGATGCCCATAATCAGGACCATCTTGTTCACGAGGCCGACATAGAACCCGATATCCCACTGAGGCTTGATGTCCGGGACGTGCAACTGGACGAAAAAGCGGACCATGACCGGGATCAGTACATAGAAAGCGAAGGCTGCGCCAACGAGGAAAAGCACGCAGCAGAAGAAGATGACGATGGGGACATACTTCTTCTCTCTATCCAGCAGACCGGGTGATACGAATGTCCACAGGTTGTATAGCACATAGGGTAGCGCAAAGGCGAAGCCCAACAGCAACGAGATGTTCACCTTGGCCGTAAACATGCCCGCCGGCCGGATGGCCTGGATCTCGATCTCGGTCTTCAGGTTTTCCTGGAAGGTCGGAGAGAGGAGGAAATTGATGATGTAATCCGCGAAGGTGAAGCAGACGACCATGCCGACCAGGATGGCAAGCACGGATTTCAATATGGCCCTGCGAAGCTCTTCGAGATGTTCCAGGAAGGACATCTCGCCGCTACGGCCTTTCGCTGGGGACATGACTGATCCTCTCGCCGAATAGGTACTTCCGATAACGCGCCGTAAGTAAGCCCGGACAATGTTCCCTGTCAAGCAAATCCCCCGTATCCATCGCTTTCAATGGCCTTGACGAAGAGCCGGGCCGAACTTAGTTTAGTTGAGCGTTTGAAGGGGAATCCGCACCGACTGAACCGGGTTGTTCGCAAGGGGTTCCAGCAGGTCCTGGATTATCGCCGGGAGCCGTCGACGGATGGATGATTGCGGGTCGGTGAAAGGTGTCATTCTGACCGCGGGCGACGAGGCCGGGTCCGTCGGTTGGGACCCCGGTCCCGGTCTGCTCCTTCCCCTGGCCAACACGCCGTTAGTCGAAAGGGTCCTTGGAGAATACGCGCGGGCCGGGATTCAGGAAACGCTCATCTCGGCCGGTCGGGACACCGGTGAGATCGCGTCGCTGTGTGGCGACGGCGCACGCTGGGACATGATCCTGACCTGCCGGGACGCGCCGGATGACCAGGGCGCTACTGAAAAAAGCAATCTGGAGCGCGTCCGGGAGTTGGCGTTATTTACGAAGAACGCGCCGTTTCTGGTTACCGCCGGTCCCTTGCTGCTCGAATCGGAGGTCTACGGCAGCCTGATCCAAACGTATCGCGAAACCCATCCTCGCGGGATCCGAGCGGGACGACGCGCCGGGAGTACAGGGATCCAAGCGGGACGACGCGCCGGGAACTCTCCTGGCAATGCCAATGAGTCCACCGGTATCTATCTGATGACGCCCCATGTCTACGATGCCCTGATTTGCGAAAAGGCCGGTGAGGATACACCGGGCAATCTGTTTGACGCGGCGCTGGAGGAGCTTACCTGTCGCGGCGAAACCGTGCTGGGTCTGGATCTCGACATTCGGCCTTTCGGCGTGAGATCGCCCGAAGCGTACCTGGCATCAAATGAAAGGCTTCTTGCATCGGTTGGCGAGGAGACCTCCATGCCGGAGATCATGGATGACAATTTCTCATCTCCGAACCTGGTGCTTCGTCCGCCGGCATGTGTCGACGCCACGGCCGAGCTCGAGCGTTGCCGCATCGGGCCGGGCGTCTGTATCGGTCCGGGCGTCCGCATCGGACACGGCGCGGCCATAGAGCACAGCGTGATCATGGAGGGTGCGGACATCGGTGACGGCGCCTCGATCTCCCACGCGGTCATCGGCAGACACGCCGGTATCGAGAACCGGTCCGTGATACATGGACGGGCGAACCGCGTGCGTGTCGTTCGGTCCAAATAGATCCCACCAGTCTGCGCTACAAGCTGATAGGACCCGACTAACGCGGCGCAGCTACTTTCGCAACCGCGAATCCCGCACAATCATGACCCATCTCACCATAGGCACGGCTGGCCACGTCGACCACGGCAAAAGCGCCCTAGTCGAAGCACTCACTGGCGTTCATCCCGACCGTCTCAAAGAAGAAATGGACCGGGGAATGACCATCGACCTCGGGTTCACTTTCTTGCGGATGAGCGATGGCCGGGAGGTTCCCATCGTGGACGTGCCGGGCCACGAGCGGTTCCTCAAGACCATGGTCGCGGGCGTGAGCGGCATACATCTCGTGCTCTTCGTCGTGGCCGCCGACGAGGGCGTGATGCCTCAGACGGTGGAACATCTCGGCACGGTGAAATACATGGGGGTAGGCGAGGGCATCGTCGTCCTGACGAAATGCGACCTGGTCGACGAGGAGTGGCTGATGCTCGTCGAAGAAGATGTGAACTCGCTCGTATCCGGCTCGTTCCTGGAGAGCGCGCCCGTCGTCCGGGTGTCCTCGATCGAGGGCACGGGGATCGACCGGCTGAAGGATACCATCGAGGCAAAGTTGAACGGGATTGCGGTCGACGGCGACGCGGGCTACTTCCGCATGCCCATCGACCGCGTTTTCTCCATGAAGGGCTTCGGAACGGTCATAGCCGGCACCGTCCTTTCGGGCAGCCTGGAATCGGATGGGGATACCGAACTGGTCCCTGCCCGGACGCCGCTGAGGGTCCGGGGCATGCAGAGCCACAGCGACTCGATCAATCGCGCCGTGAAAGGACAACGGGTAGCGCTGAACGTCTCGAATATCAAAACGAGCGACATTCAGCGTGGCGATGAACTGGGCACACCCGGATACCTGATCCCGACGTCGATGATCGATGCACAGCTGCAGTGTCTGGAATCCCTTCAAGAGCCTCTCAAGAATCGGCAGCGCGTACGTCTGCACAAAGGTACCAGTGAAACGATCGGCCGCCTGATCCTCCTCGACCGGGACGATCTGGACCCCGGCGAAACCGGTTACGTGCAACTTCGCCTGGAGAGCCCCATCGTGGCGGAACGGAACGAGCGCTTCATTATCCGCGGGTTTTCTTCCATGCGGCTGCTCGGCGGCGGCCGTTTCGTGGAAGTGTATCCTCAGAAGAACCGCCGGTTCCGCCAAACAGTCCTGGACTACCTGGAAGCGGTGACCGACGCGGAGCCGGATGTCCTGGTAGAACGGGTCATGCGGAACGCCTACGGAGATCAACGCCTGAAGTCCATGCAGGACCTGGTTCGATCCACGAATTTGAGCGGCGACGTGTTGCAGCGGTCCGTGACCCGTTTGGAAGAAGAAGGTGTGCTCGTACGGTTCCAGGACCGACTGCTTCTGCACAACCAGTGGTACACGGCCTTAAAGGACGAACTGGTCGTTACGCTCGAAAAGATGCACCGTGACCAGCGATTAAAGGACATGCTGCCCAAGGACGCCCCGAAGTTGCAGCTATCCTGGGAAGCGCCCGACACCGTCTACGACGCGCTGCTCAAGGATCTCGACGGGGAATCCAGGATCGTACTGTCCGGCCGGTCGATCCGCCTGTCCACACACGCAGTAACCTTGACTGGCCAGGAGAAGCGCATAATTGAGGCGTTCGAAGGCCTGGCCGAAGCCAATCCGCCGGCCGTATTTTCGATGAACGAAATCATCCAGGTCATGGAAGATCAATCGATCGTCCCGGGGGATTTACCGGTTGATCTGAAGTCAAGCCAGGCTATGATTAGGAGCATGGCGGCCTACGCGCTCGAGCAGGGCATCTTCGTCGAGTTCGCGGAGCGCCAGATCATGCATCATCAGGGCCTCAAAGGGGTCCGGGACAATCTGGTGCGCTACCTGAAAGACCACGGTACGGTGCGGGCTTCCGAGTTCCGCGGCCACATGGGCATCTCCCGGGCAGACGCCACCGCGTTACTGGACTACTTCTGCGACCTGGGCGTGACCAACCGGGAATCCGGAACGCATCGGCTGGCGGAGGAAAACAGCGATGACGGTGGACAGGAGAAAGATCGTGGATAAGTGGTGGGCGATCCGGCGAGATTGCCTGTTTGACAATGGTTATTTGGACATATCTGCCAGCCAGGAGTAAATCATTCAGGGGAGTGTATGGGTTGCTGGTGCGCCTCACGGACTTCAAATCCGATGGCGGGCCCTAAACAGGTCCGTGGTGGGTTCGATTCCCACACGCTCCCCCCAACTCAGGTTTTCCCACCTATTCCTTTTTCTTCCTAATTGATCCCTTAATCACTCCGAATCACCCGTAATATTGGGTACCTTGGGGCTTTCCTGTATGTGATGTTACCCAGATTTTCCCATCTGTCTCCCCAAATTCGACATGTGGACAAAGAATCTGAAGGCTTTCTTTCATTCTTTCATGCTTCATTTTTCTCCATTCAATTACGTCGAATTTCACCCCTATCCTGACTATCACTATCGATAAGGCGATTACGAAAATCAGAACAATCCATTCCAACATGATCTACCCCTCTATTATCACTTCCCATGATGATTGGTGTTGACACTCGTGGTCGAGGTTCAGTGCAGACTAAGGATAACTTACAGTAAACTTGGAAGTCGACCTATAAGACTATGACAAATTTCGGCAATCAGTTCTTTGGTTTTTTACCAGTAAATTACAGATCTTCCTCTGTCAAATCGTCTCTGTAAAACAGACAGTAACCCTTCCTAAACGCTTGGGTCTCCCACCTCTCATTTTACCATTCATCGGGACAACCTTTCTTCGCATAATGTTCGTTATTGACACCCGGTTACTCCCCCGGCAACAATTAAACCTTCGACGGATCCACATCGTACTTCTTCATTAAACGGACGGCGCCGTCTCGACAATCTTTGGCGTTCAGATTAACGTTTACAAAGAGCGGAGAGTTACCGATTGGTTTTAGTGGCTTTCTCCACTCCGATCCATTTGGATGCATCGGTTCCGAATGGATGCTATTCCAATCGTCTGTCCACAACTGTATTGGAGTGTGGGTGGTTTTTAGTGTTCCTTCCAAATACAGTTTTTCAGCAGTTAACCTTGATTCGACAAAAAAGAGGGGGTTTTTCACCTTTTCGAGGGAAGTATTTACTGGCGTAAGGCCTTTTTTTTCAATATATTAAGAGGGTGTCCAAGCAGATATCTGCTACCTCTTTCAACCGAAAAAGAAAGGCCCCTG
>JAPOOT010000116.1 GCA_026713285.1 Gemmatimonadota bacterium
ACGCGGGGACGTGCTGGTGTTTCACGACAGGCTGCTGCACAGTTCCCATCCGAACCGGTCCGGCCGGGACCGCTGGTCCTTCATCCCCACCTACCGAAACGCGGATGTGCCCGATCCATCGACGGTCTGGGCGACTTCGAAACGGATAGCCGACGCAGTCTGATCCATACCAAGGAGACGAAATGAAAATCGCGCTGCAGGAAGGCCTGCTACCGGGCGGCACGCTGGACGAAAAACTCGATTTCGCCGAGTCCCTGAACGTCGAAGGCCTCGAGATTTCCGGACGTGGTCCGGCCCGGCGGATCGATGAACTCGAGTCCGCGCTGCGCAATCGCGGCATTCGGCTGGTCTCGCTGTGCGGCCAGGGCACTTTCGATTTCCTGGATCCAGACATCGACAAGCGGAACCACAGCATCGCCGAGGCGAAGGAAAACCTGCGGGTGTGCGGGCATTTCGGCGCCGTGGGCCTGATCCTGCCGCCCATATTCGGACCGCCGCGACTCCCGGATCTCACGCCGCTGGCCGATGCCATCACCCTGGAAATGCAGCTATTGACGGAAATCGTCCGGGACCTGGCGGAATGCGCCGAGGAGCAGAAAACGAAAGTGCTGCTGGAACCGTTGAACCGCTACGAGGAGCATCTGCTCAGGCAGCAGGAGCGGGGCATCGAGATCATCAAGCGCGCCGGCGATCCGCCGTCGGCCAGCCTGTTGTGCGACTTCTTCCACATGCACATCGAGGAGACGGACACGCCCGCCACGCTGCGAAGAGCGGGACGGCGGTACGTGGGCCACGTTCACATGGCCGACAATACGCGCCAGGAGCCGGGTTCGGGGGACATCGACTGGAGGACGGGGCTTTCGGCCCTCAAGCATATCGGTTTCGACGGGTACCTGGCCTATGAATGCGGTATCACGGGGGAGGGCGAAACGGAGAGACGCGAGGCGCTGACGCGGTCGGTGAAGTTCATCCAGGGCATCATCGGGGAATTATCCTGACCCGTCAAGGCAGGATGATATCCCGGTTCTCGTACCGCAACCGCATCAGGAATTCGGGACCGAGCGTCTTCCAGATTCGCGTGACCGAGGACCGGGCTTCCAGATGAAGGGGGTCGAGAGCAATCGTCTCCATGTAGGCGTCGTGGGCTTCTTCCAGTCTATCCAGCTTCTCCAGGGTTCGGCCCAGATCGAAATAGCTCTCGACCGCCCATAGCCGGTTCCGGTCCCTGGAAATCGCTTCCCGGTATTCGACCACCGCCGCTTCGTACCGGCCGGCGGCATCGTAAAGGCGGGCGGCCATCAGCCAGCAGGGCACGTAGTCGACGTCCCGAACCCTGGCCATGTGCACGTACCGGATGGCCTCCTTCGCGTCGCCCCGTTCGAAGAACAGGCGGCTCATCCCCACGTAGGCCGGCGCGAAGCCGTCATCGAGCTGTATCGTCCTGCGCAAAGCCGCTTCCGCCTCGTCAAGGGCGCCGGATTCCAACAGGCTCAGCGCCTTCGCATACCCGGCCTCGGGCGTATCGAGCGAATCGGAATACTGCATGGTGCTCACCCCGCATCGGGCGAACGCCAGTGCCGCGATGACCAGTCCCAGACAGACCGCCGATCGGCGCACGGGTACCTCCTTCATATGAAAACGCCCTGCGGATGGATGGGCCACAGGGCAGACAGGCGGGAAACGGGGCTCGAACCCGCGACCCTCAGCTTGGGAAGCTGATGCTCTACCAACTGAGCTATTCCCGCGGGTGGGCTCGGTCAATGATGTCCACTGCCCGTCTGATTCTAACCAGACGCACCGCGTCCTGTCAAGCGAAATAGGGACCGGCCCGCGACCCTTCGCTCCCGGTCAGGCCGTCACCTGCTCCGTACCCTTCGCTCCCGGTAAGGCCGCCATCTGCTCCGTACCCTTCGCTCCCGGTCAGGCCGCCATCTGCTCCGTACTCCGCGCTCCCGGTAAGGCCGCCACCTGCTCCGGTCATGTTTCTAGCGATTTCTCTTCATCGAACCGTTCCAACGCGAGCTGAATCAACCGGTCGACCAGGTCGCCGTAGGAGATCCCGGCGGCCTCCCAGAGCTTGGGGAACATGCTGATCCGGGTAAAACCCGGTATCGTGTTGAGCTCGTTGACCAGGACCTCGCCGTCTTCCTTCAGGAAGAAATCGACCCGGGACATGCCCTCGCAGGCCACGACCTGGTGGGCTTTCACAGCGGTCGCACGTATCTTCTCCGTCAGTTCGGGCGGCAGCGCGGCCGGTATAACGAGCTCGGCGCCGTGCTCGTCGATGTACTTCGCCTCGTAGGAATAGAATGCGTGGTTGGACCGGACTTCACCCAGGCCTGAAGCTTCCGGATGGTCATTCCCCAGCACCGCGCATTCGATCTCGCGGCCGCGCACATACTCCTCTACCAGGATCTTCCGGTCGTACCGAAAGGCTTCCCGGACGCCCGCTTCGAATTCTCCGGCATCGTGCGCCTTGGTGATGCCGACGGATGAACCCAGGTTGGCGGGCTTTATGAAACAAGGGATGCCCAGCCGGTCTCGCACGGCTTCGAAATCGATCCGGTCCCTGCCGGATGAAGTAAAGGTCAGAAAACGGGGTGTGGCGATGCCGGCATCGCGAAGCAGGCGCTTCATCACGTCCTTGTCCATGGCTACCGCCGAACCCAGGACGCCTGAACCTACAAAGGGCAGATTGGCCAGTTTGAGCAGTCCCTGTACCGTGCCGTCCTCGCCGAACGGTCCATGGAGAACGGGGAATATGACGTCGATGTTACCGGCGGGACGATTGGACGTCCTCGTCGTCACCTGATCGCTGTCCGCGCCCGGAGCCAGGGCCACGGTCTCACTCAGGCGGTTCAAGGCGATCAGTTTCGGATCGTGGGCGTTGAGCAGGAATTCCGCCGTATCGCCCAGGCGCCACTGACCGGCGCGGTCGATTCCGATCAGGACCACCTCGTAGCGATTCCGGTCGATAGCGTCCACGATGTTGCGTGCCGACTGGAGTGAGACCTGGTGTTCCGCAGACCTGCCCCCGCACAGGATCCCTACCCTGATCTTCTTCATGGCTTCTTCACTTTCTGTCTCCATTTCGATCTGGCCGTCCCGCTACATGAGATATGCGCAGACGCTGTCCGCCAGGGCCAGCCCTTTTCGAGTCAGGCACAGCCGCGATCCGCGCTCCGCCAGCAACCCCTCAGCGGCGAGCGTTCGAATCGCCGGTTCCCGCCTCCCCATGGCATCGTCGCCATACCGGTCGCGGAAGGCCAGGGTGTCCATGCCCTCGATGGAACGAAGGCCCAGCAGGATATACTCGTGTATACGCTCATCCACCGAGAGCGTTTCATCCATGTCAACCGCCTCCCCCCGTTCCTCCATGGCCGTCAGGTATCCGGCGAGATCGCGGGTGTTGGCCGTTCTCCTTCCACCCGAGTGCGTATGGGCCGACGGACCCAGTCCCAGGTAGTCGCCGCCGTTCCAGCAAGATACGTTATGCCTGCATTCGGCGCCG
>JAPOOT010000368.1 GCA_026713285.1 Gemmatimonadota bacterium
TTCGAAGTCGCCCAGACCGTCGATGGATCGGGCACATCCGCGTTTCGGTAGGTGGGGATGAAGGACCAGCGGTCCCGGCCGGACCGGTTCGGATGGGAACTGTGCAGCAGCCTGTCGTGAAACACCAGCACGTCCCCGCGTCGCATTTCCACGTCCATCATCTGTTCGTCCCCGAGATCATCGTCCGAGATGCGGTTATTGAATCCCCTGGCGTCTCGCACGGACACATGGTTCCACTTTTTTAGATGGGAGCCGGGAATGACCCGCAGGCAGCCGTTCTCCGGCGTTGCGTCTTCGAGCGCGATCCATGCGGACAACTTGGTCGCGCCGCCCCAGTAGGCCTCGTCCTGGTGCCAGGGCGAAGCAAAGTGGACCCTTGGAGACTTGTAAACGGGCTTTGCGCTGAGGAACTCGATGCGGGAACCGATAAGCGGCCGGAGGAGATCCGCCATCCGGGGATCGCAGGAAATCGATTCGAAAAGGGGCGGGATGGTATCGCACATCCAGACATGCACGCCCGACGACCCCGATGTGTTTTCGACCAGCGTTTTAGCCGCGGCCTTGCAGGCCGTCATTTCCTCCGCCGTGAAAACGGCTTCGGCCATGAGGAAGCCGTTCTTCGCGAAAGATGATCGGACGTTGTCCGTTACTTTCTGCATTTCAGTCTCCCTGGCCCTAGTGCGAGTCCCTGGCCACCGGGGCGCCGCTGCCGCCGACGAGGAAATCGAAGTCCACGCCCCGGTCGGCCTGGAGCACGTGGTCCACGTACAATCGGCAGTACCCCCGGTCCGTTGCCGGTTCGGGCGGTGACCAGCGGGTCCGTCTCCGGATCAGTTCATCCTCGGGCACATCGAGCTCAAGCCGGCGTTCACCCACGTCAAGCTCGATGATGTCGCCGTCCTGCACGAGGGCCAGCGTGCCGCCCGCCGCGGCTTCTGGCGCCGTGTGGAGCACGACCGTTCCGAAGGCCGTGCCGCTCATGCGCGCATCGGAGATGCGGACCATGTCCGTCACGCCCTGCTGGAGCAGTTTCGACGGCAGGGGCATGTTTCCCACCTCGGCCATGCCGGGATAGCCCTTCGGTCCGCAGTTTTTGAGCACCAGGACGCTGCCGGCCTCCACGTCCAGATCCGGGTCGTCGATGCGGTCGTGGAGGTCTTCGATGTTCTCGAAAACCACGGCGCGGCCGCGGTGCCGCATCAGTTCGGGGGACGCCGCCGAGGGTTTGATGATAGCGCCGTCGGGACACAGGTTGCCTTTCAGCACGGCGAGTCCGCCGGTCGGGGTCAACGGCGCGGCCAGCGTCCGGATCACGTCCCTGTCGTGGCAGGGCGCGTCGGCCGTGTTTTCGCCGATGGTCTTGCCATTCACGGTCAGGGCGTCGCGATGGATCACGCCGCCCAGTTCCCGGATCACGGCAGGCAACCCGCCCGCGTAGTAGAAATCCTCCATCAGGTATCGACCCGACGGCATCAGGTTCACGATACACGGAATGTCGCAACCCAGGCGGTCCCAGTCCTGCAGGGAGAGATCGACGCCGAGCCGGCCGGCGATGGCCAGCAGGTGTACGACCGAGTTGGTGGAACCTCCGATGGCGCCGACTACCCGTATGGCGTTTTCGAGGGCCTTGCGCGTGACGATACGGGACATGCGCAGGTCCTCCCGGACCATTTCCACCACCCGCCGGCCCGCCTCGTGTGCCAGCTTCATCCGCCGGGCATCGGCCGCCGGTATGGCGGCGTTGCCGGGCATGCCCAGGCCCAGCGCTTCCACGACGCTGGCCATGGTGGAGGCCGTACCCATGGTCATGCAGTGACCCGTGGACCGGTTCATGCACGATTCCGCTTCAAGGAATTCCTCCTCGCTCATCGTGCCGGCGCGCACCTCGTCGCTGAACTTGTAGACGTCCGTCCCGGACCCGATATGCCTGCCCCTGAACCGACCGTTCAGCATGGGGCCGCCCGAGATCGCCAGGGTAGGCAGATCGCAGCTCGCGGCGCCCATGAGCAGGGCCGGGGTCGTCTTGTCGCAACCGACGAGCAATATGACCCCGTCGAGGGGATTGGCCCGGATAGTCTCCTCCACGTCCATGCTGACCAGGTTCCGGAAAAGCATGGTGGTGGGCCGCATGAGGGGTTCGCCCAGGGACATGACGGGAAACTCGACCGGGAATCCTCCCGCTTCGTAAACCCCGCGGCGAACCCGCTCCGCGATGATCCGGAAATGGGCGTTGCACGGCGTCAGATCCGACCAGGTGTTGCAGATGCCGATGACCGGCCGTCCGTCGAAGACGTGATCCGGATGCCCCTGGTTCTTCATCCAGCTTCGGTGAATGAATCCCACTTTGTCTTTGGGACCGAACCAGCGGGTGCTGCGAAGGGGTAATGACATGTAGGCTCCTGACTTGATTCGAAAACGGCCTCGACCTGAGACTTATCGCGACTTACGGCTTACCCGGTCCGCCTGGACGCCGCCCAAGCCGCGCGAAGCGTGGAGGGAGACAGGACGAATCTGGCAGCGGGCAGAAACAGGAAAAAGGGGATGATACGGATCTCGCCCTGTCCATCCAACTCGAATACGGCCTCGTTGAATTCGGGTTCGACCTGAAACCTCACGCGTTTCGAGCCATGGAGGAACCCCGCGAACGCGCAGATATTTCCCCAGAGGCGGCCGGTGTCACAGGGATCGTCCAGCCCGATGCGGCCCGCGACGTGCAGAGATACGATACGCACGCATCCTGTCAGGTCACGCAGCAACTTCAGCACGCCCCGCACGAATCCCCTGCTCCTCAGCAACCGGATGAAGCGTTTCGCCGGGGAACGCGGCGCTTCGCGCG
Source organism: Gemmatimonadota bacterium (assembly GCA_026713285.1). Lineage (GTDB taxonomy): Bacteria > JAAXHH01 > JAAXHH01 > JAAXHH01 > JAAXHH01 > JAAXHH01. The sequence goes on from JAPOOT010000368.1 coordinate 2,837, forward strand.
GCGCTTTACGGGGCGAGTCCTCCGGTTCGGCCCGTGGACCGGCCGGACGCCTTCGCTTCCTCCGGTGATCGCGGCGTCCGGGGACTGAAGGGGTAAAACGCAACAGTCCGTACAACCACCCGATCGTGATCGTGGCCGAGCATGATTCCCTTCGAACGATCGAGAAGGAAATCGTTACGGGGATGAGGAGAAAAAACAGGACCGCGAGCAGTACCGCGGCGGGTACAAGTAAAACCGGTTCGAAGATCGGGGCCACGGTTCAGCTTTCTTTTTCCGGCCTGGATTTCTTCCACCGGTCCAGCGCCGACTTCACGAGATCCACCACCGTGTGCGTGGCCGAGGAGAACCCGGACTGGCCCGACATGCGCTCCAGCCGGACCTCGCCGTCCCTGACCACCAGCACGGCGACCGGTTGCACGCCGCCGCCGCCGCCGGTGCCGCCGCGTTCCCCGTCTTTTCCCGATGTGCCACCCCCGCCGAAGCCGAATCCGAGTTTGACCAGGGGGATGACCGTCGTATTCCCGACTTCGACGGGATCGCCTACGACGGACTGTGCCTTCGCCACTTCCCGGAGTTCGCCCAGTGTGGTCTTGACCAGATTCTCCAGATCAGCCATGCAAGTTCTCCATTTGGTTATCGGACCGTAATTCCGGTTGCCGAACGAGTTGCGAAATACCCGGTCAGTCGCCCCACAGTTCTTCCAGGCGGCGGTCCCGGCCGCAGTTGTACCGGTAGAACTTGTACCGAAGCGGATTCTTGACGTAGTAATCCTGGTGGTATTCTTCGGCCCGGTAGAATCTCGAAGCCGGCGTGATCTCGGTCACCACGCGATCGAAACGTCCGGAGTCGATAATCTTCCGCTTGGAAGCCTCGGCCAGCGCTTTCTGCTCGGCATTGTGGTAGAACACTCCGGCGCGGTACTGGCTGCCCTTGTCGCAGAACTGGCGGTCGTCCACCGTGGGATCTATGTTTACCCAGAATACGTCCAGCAGTTCCTGGTAGGTGATTTCCGACGGGTCGTAACGGATTTCCATGGCTTCCGTGTGTCCCGTACTGCCGGTGGATACCTCGCCGTAAGTGGGATTGCGCCGAGTTCCGCCGATGTATCCCGCAATCGTGGAAATGACGCCGTCCAGTTCATCATAGGGCGGTTCCATGCACCAGAAGCACCCGCCCGCGAAGGTCGCCAGCGCAAACTCGCTGGTCTGCCCGGTCTGCCCGGCTTGCCCGGAAGGCATGGTCTCGCCGGATCCAGGAGCCGATTCGCCCCCGGGCCTGGCCACGGTGTACACGGTAAACGCGAACAGTCCCGCGATGAGCGCAACCGGCAGGGTATATTTCGAACGAAACATGGGGGTCTCCTTTCTCGATGGACGGCCCGCCCCTCCTGTTCGGGGAGCGGTTCTATCCGAACAGACTCAGCTGGTTCGACGGCTTCGATTTAGCCCTTCTCCGCCGGCGCCGATCCGGTCCTTGCGGCCGGTCGTACTGCTTCAACTGTTCTTCTATGTCGGTCAGGAAGGGCGACGGCCGGGTCGGGCGCATCTCGCCGAAGAGCATGCGCTTGCCGGATCGTACCATGTAAAGCCGTTCCCTTGCACGGGTCATGGCTACGTAGAACAGGCGGCGTTCCTCTTCCACGTCCGACGCCTCGCCGCCGTGTTGCAGGGGCACCAGGCCGTCTTCACAGCCCACGACGAAGACGACCGGGAATTCCAGCCCCTTGGACGCGTGCAAAGTCATGAGATGCACATGTTCCGCCGCTTCGCCGTATGCGTCGTATTCCTGGCTGAGCAGCAGCTTGTCGAGCAGGACCGGCAAATCCGTTTCGATTCGGGCGTACCGGGTCAACTCGCGCAGGCTTTCATCCGCCCTGGGATAGCGCCACTTCAACTTGTCCCAGATGGAGGTGTGCGCCAGGTTTTTCAAAATGTGGACCGCCGTCCGCTTCTCCAGGTCGGTATTTATCGACTTCAGGTCATTCATCAGGGCTTCGACGCCGTTCCTGGATCGCTTCATGAGCAAGCGCGGGTGATCCATCAGTTCCCGCACGTGGTCGATCGTGACCTGCGTGCGCTGCTTCCACCGGTCTTCGATGAGTTCCACCGTCCGGTCTCCCAGCCCGTCAATCGTCGACGACAGGCACCGCAGCGCCGAACCGGTGGTGACGGTCCGTCCGTCGCCCAGCTGAAGCAGGGTCACCATCTCCTGCACGCCCGGCCTGTTGATGAGGGAAGTGTCCCCTGCGACCTGGTAGGGTATACCGCTGCGTTCGAAAGCTTCCACCAGGACGGATTGCTGGCTGTTCATCCGGTACAGCACGGCGAAGTCTCCGAAGGATCGTTCCTTGCCGGAATCCGTTCCGCCATCCAGCCGCCCCGAATCCTGGGAGAAATGGCTGGTTCCACCCACCGCGCGTTCGATCTGGTGCACGACGTACTCGGCTTCGGCCCGGTCCGACGGGGTCTCCCTAATGACCAGGCCTCCCTGTATGTAGAGCACGGCGACCAGCGGCGGCGCCGATGCAGCGCCGGAAGCACGCATGACCTGGGACGAAGCGTCGAGCAGGGCGGCCGCGGAACGGTAGTTCTCCCGCAGGTACTGTACCTTCGCACCGGGGAAATCGTCCACGAAGGAGTGAAAGTAGCGGGTGTCCGCTCCGCGAAAGCCATAAATGGCCTGGTTGGGATCGCCGATGGCGGTTATTCGGGCGCCGCCTTCCACCAGGATCTTCAGCAGGACGTGCTGGGCCGGATTGATGTCCTGGTACTCGTCCACGAAAAAGAAATGGAACCGCTCGTGCACGCTCTGCCTGAACCGCTCGTCCGATCTCAGGAGCTTGGCGGTCTCCAGGATAACGTCGTCGAAATCAAGGAGCCCATGCCGCCGCAGGAGACGGGTATAGGCCGAGACCGCTTCCGGGATTTCACCGCTGCGGCCCGACGCCTTCCATCGGGCGACCTCCTCCAGCCTCCTCCTTCGTTGCGCGGTGCTGTCCTGTGGCCATTGCGCGCGTGCCAGCCGCTCCTGGTCGTCGGGCGTCGCCACGCTCAGGCTGAACGGGATGCTCGCATGGCGGGACCACTGGCGCATCAGGGCGAGACAGATCCCGTGGAACGTACCGACCATGACATCCTGCGACCGGCCGTCGAGCAGCTCTTCCAATCGCGACTTCAACTCACCTGCGGCCTTGTTGGTGAAGGTCACGGCCAGCATGTGGCCGGGCGTGGTTTCATGACGCGCAAGGTAGGCCATTCGGTGGGTCAGGGTGTGAGTCTTTCCGGTGCCGGGTCCCGCCACGATCAGCAGATGCCCCTCGCGGTGTATTACGGCCTTCTGTTGATCTTCACTGAGGGGACCGTTCATCTGTGCCTCTTCGACCGGTGTCTCAAGCGTTTCGAGCACGGTCACGGAAGGTTCCGAAGCAGCGGGTCCATGAGGGTCCGGCGAAGTGTCCGCCACATCGGATCCCGCGGACGCGGCCTCACCCGGCCCCGCGGGATCCACTACACCCGGCCCCGCGGACGCCGACATCTCCGGTTCGGCCGGCAGTGGATCCGTTTCGTAGATCATCCCGTTGGTGTCAACCGGAATCCTATCCCCCATCTCCGGCATTTCGTCCGACGCGGAATCCTTTCGCAACGGCTTCCTCACCTTCGCCGGAATTTCCTCCAGCAGGGCGATCTGCGTGTCGCCGCCGAGGCGGTCTTCCGGGTTGAACAACTTGATCACCCCGTAATCTCCATCGTACCCCGGGAGTATATCCACCTCTCCGACACGCATGCGGCGTATGCCCTCGGCGATCAGGGATCCGCCAACCTGCGCGATGTCGTCTTCCGGGATATCCAGGAGAATGTCGAGTTCGCTGCCGAGACGGGAGACCATGGCCTGGTAAATCGTATCCACCGTTTTGGTTCCGGGCCCGACCTGTTTGGCCTCTCCGATGATCTCGGGCAGAGGTATCACACTGTAGAAGTGGCGCGCGCGGGGAGACCTTTTTCCCTCTTCGCGGTCGGAGAGTTCCTCCACGCGGGCCATGACTCCCACGGTCACGGTCTTGCCGCAATCCGGACACAGGCCCCCGGCGGCGATCGTTTCCCCGGGGTGCATCCTTCTCCCGCACTTCCTGTGCCCGTCATAGTGGTACTTGCCCTCTTCGGGATAGAAATCCACCGTCCCGGTCAGCCCTTCGTCTTCCGGATCGGAAAGGGCGCTGTAGATCGCGGGATAGCTGCAGGAGGTGTCGAACAGGGTGGTTTCCCGGCCGAGCTTTCCGGGAGAATGGGCATCGGAGTTGGAGACCAGCACGTAGTCGTCGAGCTGTTGCAGCCGCCAGTTCATGAGCGGGTCGGACGAAAGGCCGGTCTCGACGGCGAAGATATGCTCCGTGAGGTCGCCGTAACAGTCTGATATGAGGTCGAAACCTCCCCTGGACCCCAGGGCCGAGAACCAGGGCGTCCAGATGTGGGCGGGGATGAGGCAGGCCATCGGGTCTGATTCGAGGGTGATCTCCAGCAGATCCCGGGAGTCCAGACCCAGGATGGGCCTGCCGTCTGAATGGATATTGCCGATGGCCCCCAGCCGGGCCTGGATGGATTTGGCGGCCTCGAATCCGGGGGCAAGAATGATATTATGAACTTTGCGCACGCGGCCGAGCCGCTTGTAGATGTTGGAGATCTCGACCGTCAGCATGAAACGCACCGGCGCCCGGCAGGCAGCCGGTACCTGGTCCTGCATCGCCCTTTCGAGCTCGGGTTTCAGGCGGAACAAGCCCTCTTCGGCCGGCTGCAGTTTCTCTTCCAGCTCATCCATCCAA
>JAPOOT010000369.1 GCA_026713285.1 Gemmatimonadota bacterium
GGTGTCTGTGACCTGAAAGAAGACCTCCTGCAGGAAACCCTTGAGGATTGGTCGGGTACCTTCCCGGGATTGCGGGGATTTTCGGACTACAGGGAAATGCTGGAAGCCTGCGAACCGGATATACTGAGCGTGGTGACGTCGGACCACCGCCACGCGGACATCGTCGTGGACGGGGTCGCGGCGGGCGTTCGGGGCATATATTGCGAGAAACCGATTGCGACCTCCCTTGCGGATGCCGACCGCATGATCGCCGCGGTGGAAAGCCGGAACGTGCCCATGAACATCAACCACACACGCCGCTGGGGAGCGGTATACCGGGAAGTCAGGAAGCTGCTCGACGAAGGCGCGATCGGCGAGTTGAAACGCATCACGCTGAACTTCGGCGGCCCCCGGGCCATTCTTTTCCGCAACGGCACCCACATGATCGACATGGCCTGCTACCTCGCAGGATCGGAACCCGCTTGGGTTTTCGCCGAACTCGACGAAGGCTACGAGGACTACTGGCCCTACCAGGGCGACGGCGGAAGGAACGCGGATCTGGAACCGGGCTGTTCCGGTTTCATCCATTTCAAGAATGGCGCGCGGGCATTTTACAACGGTTCCAAGGGTATGGAATGCCGTGGAGGTTACCAGCTGGACGGTACCGACGGATGGATGTTCGTTCACGAGGACTATTACGAGCTCGACACGGGTAACGGTATCCAGACCGTCGCTCCCAAGGGTCCGACCCATTACTACTCCGTGGCGGCTATACGGGACCTCGTCCACGTCATGGAAAACGGAGGCGAGACCATTTCACCTCCCCGCGCCGCCCGGAATACCCTGGAGATCATCCTGGGGTTTCTCGCATCACAGAAGCACGGCAACGTACGCATCGATTTCCCGCTGGACGAGAACACCGTATAGCCTTCCATGAGCGGTAACTTCCCATGAGCGTTCGCATCGCCATCGACACGGGCGGCACGTTTACAGACCTTGTATTGTCCGACCCCGACACGGGCCGGTTGGTCTTTCACAAGGTGCCGAGTACGCCCGCCGATCCGAGCCGGGCGCTGGTGGAAGGTGTCAAAGGACTCGTCGAACGGGCCGGCGTCGGCACTGCCGAAATCCTGTTCCTGATTCACGGTACCACGGTGGCCACCAATACGATCCTTCAGCGGAAGGGAGCCCACACCGCTTTCATCACCACCGAAGGGTTCCGGGACGTGCTCCACATCCAGCGGCAGGACCGTCCCCACCTGTACAACATGCGCATCCGCCGGACCCCGGCCCTCGTACCCCGCTCACTGAGATATGAGCTGCCCGAACGGACCCTGCACGACGGGTCGGAAGCGGCGCCCATAGACCACGATAGACTTGGCAGCCTCGTGGCGGCACTCAGGGAGGAAGGCATCGAAGCCGTCGGCGTCGGGTTCCTCCACAGCCACATCGATCCCGGTCATGAACAATCGGCAGGCGAAGTGCTGCGGCGGGCACTGCCCGAAACCACGGTCTGCCTCTCCTCCGACATGAGTCGTGAAGAAGGCGAATACGAACGGTTCAGTACTTGCGTCATGAACGCCTACGTGCAGCCCGTCATGACGAATTATCTGAAGAAGGTGGACGATGCCCTTTCCAAGGCATCCATCGAGGCGCCGCTGTACGTCATGAAATCCAATGGCGGGGTCACCTCGGCCCGGGACGCCGCGGATCACTGCGTGCATACGATTCTTTCAGGTCCGGCCGGGGGTGTCGTGGCCGGCGAGGAGATCGGAAGGCGGCTCGACCGGCCAAACGTCATCACCGCCGACATGGGGGGAACCAGTTTCGACGTGGCGATGATATACGAACGCAACATAGCTTTCGCGAAGAACGCGGAGATCGACGGCCTGGCCCTCAAAGCCCCCATGATGGACATCCATACGATCGGCGCGGGGGGCGGCAGCATCGCTTGGATCGATTCGGGCGGCGCCCTGAGGGTGGGCCCGCAATCGGCGGGGGCGGAGCCGGGCCCCGCCTGCTATGGCGCCGGCGGTTCCGAACCCACCGTGACAGACGCGAACCTGGTGCTGGGCCGGCTCTCCACGGACAGCCTGCTGGGTGGCGCTCTGTCCCTGGATTCCGAATCCGCGCGTCGGGTGATCGAGGAGAATATCGCGGCCGGCCTGCGGTGTTCGGTGGAGGAGGCCGCCGAAGGGATCGTCCGGGTGATCAACGCCTCCATGACGGCGGCCATCCGGAAGCTCACCGTGGAACGGGGGTACGATCCGCGCCTTTTCACGCTGGTGCCCTTCGGAGGCGCAGGACCGCTCCATGGTACCGCTCTTGCCCGGGAACTGGGCGTACGCGACGTGGTGGTACCGCTCGCGCCCGGGGTCGCTTCGGCCGAGGGTCTCGTATTTTCGAACCTGCGTTCGGACCGGATCCGGACCCACGTAGAACTGCTGGATCGACTCGGGGCTCCGGAATTCGAGAATATGCTGGAAGAATTGACCGTACTTGCGGAAGGGGATCTGTCTACTTCGTCGGCCTCAGGCGATCCGGTCATCAGCCGGCGCGCTGGCCTGCGATACGCGGGTCAGGGCTACGATATTCCCATCGACCTGCCCGAGGGCGCCGTCGACCTGGCCTTGCTCAAATCGGCCTTTCACCTCGAGCACGAGCGCCAGTACGGATTCGCGCGGCGTGATCAACGGGTTCAACTCGTCAACGTGTGGGTGTCTGTGGAACTGGTGATTTCGGGCAGCCGGCGTAATACCGCGGAGCGAGCCGTGCCGGATCGGCCCGAACCGCCTTCCATTCGGCCCGTGTATCTTTCAGGCAACTGGATCGAAACGGCCGTGTATGACCGTTCCGCACTGCGCAGCGGCCAGCAGATCGACGGACCGGCCATCATCGAACAGCTTGATTCCACGACACTGATCTGGCCCGGCGAGCAAGCATGTATCGATGCCTGGGACCAGATTGCCGTTTCCGGACTGGAAAACCCATGAAGACCGACCCCATCACCCTGGAACTGATGCGCAACCGGTGGACCGGCATCGCGGAGGAAATGTGCGCCGCGCTGATTCGCACCAGTTACTCCACCAATATCAAGGACCGGCGGGACTGTTCCGCGGCAATCGTACAACCCACGGGGGAGATCCTTGCGCAGGCGGAATCGGGCGTCCCCTTACACCTGGGCGTGATGCCAGGCGTGGTGAAGTCCATTCTGAAAGTCTATCCCGTGTCGGCCATGAAGCCTGGAGACGTCTACATCACGAACCTGCCGTATCCCGAAGGACCGGGCCATCTGCCGGATGTTTCCCTGGTATCCGCCATATTCCATGAGAACCGCGCGGTCGCACTGGCGGCATCCACCGCCCATCACGTGGACATGGGCGGGTTCGCGCCGGGCAGCATGCCCTTCGGCGTGACGGAGATCTACCAGGAGGGCCTGCAGATCCCGCCGCTTCCCATTTTCAAGGGCGGACAGCTCGACGAAGAGATCTACAGGCTGATCAACCAGAACGTGCGGACGCAGTACGAGGTGCGGGGCGACCTGATGGCCCAGTACGCCTGCGCACAGATCGGCCAGCAGCGGGTAAGCGAACTCATGTCCAGGGAGTCGCCCGAAGAAGTAATCCACTACATGGACGAGATCCAGGACTACGCGGAACGACGGATGCGGGCTGGGATAGGTAACCTGCCCGACGGCGAGTACACCTTCGAGGACTACCTTGACGACGACGGCGTCACCGATACGCCAGTGAAGATCGCGGTCGCCCTGACCGTCTCGGGCGACGAACTGCGCGCGGATTTTTCGGGTTGCAGCGACCAGGTTCTGGGTCCGTTGAACGCGCGGCTGCCGGCGGCCGCTTCCTGCATAAGCTACGTGTGCAAGGCGGTGATCGATCCGGACCTGCCCGCGTGTGCCGGGGCGTACCGGCCCCTGGACATCTTCGCCCCCGAGGGGTCCATCCTGCAGGCTACCTATCCGGCGGCCATCGGGAACGCCAACATCCTGACGGACCAGCGGGTCGTGGACGTGCTGATGGGCGCGCTGTACCAGGCCGCGCCCGACCGCGTATGCGCAGCCTGCAGCGGGGAGATGAACCTGGTCAATATCGGCGGGATCGATCCTGCTTCCGGTGAGTACTACAACTACGTGGAGACCTATGCCGGTGGGCAGGGCGCCATGTTCGACCTCGACGGAGAGGACGGCGTGCACACGCACCTCACCAACACGCGGAACGCGCCGGTCGAAATCATGGAGCGTACCTACCCGCTGCGGGTCGAGCGGTACGGCCTGATCCCGGACACGGAGGGACCCGGCCGCCAGCGCGGCGGCTGCGGAATGATGCGGGAGTTGAAGTGCCTCGGTGAACGCACCATCATCACCCTGGGTTCAGACCGCCGGAAATTCACGCCCTGGGGACTCGAAGGCGGCGGCAATGCGACGGGCGCACACTGTTACGTGATCGACAGCGAAGGGCAGGTCAGGGAGATCCCTACCAAGGCTCATACCGAACTTTACAGGGACGACGTCCTGCGGATTGAAACCCCCGGTGGCGGTGGCTGGGGAGACCCGGCCGAGCGGGACCGGGAGAAAGTGGAAGAGGATGTGCGAAACGAGCTCATTGGCCCGGAACGGGCGATAGAACGCTACCAATATGAGAGAGGCCAAACGCAGGGGGCTTAGCTTAATTCAGAGCTTGTTTCCTTGATTTATGGATTTTCAACTTCGCTTTGATCAACAAAAACAGATACAGCAATCCGGTAGTCACAAGAAAACTGGCCACTATGACCAGACCCATATCTATATTATGATTCATTAACCCGGTAACTGATATCCCTATTAGCGAAGGAACGACTACTACCATTCCAGGAAGCAGCATCACTGCTAAAACAACACCTCTGACTTGGTCAATAGTGCTGTTCGTCAATGGAAAAAAAAACAACGAACAAACTAGAAAGGACCAAAGGAGCCAAATCGAGAGCGACCAAATCAAGGTTTTTCTGAGTAGAACCATAGGTCAGTTCACCTTTGTTCTTCCGCTTCTTTTTTCATTCTAACAGCATCTATGTAAAACCGCCGGACCATCTCTTCTGTCTCCTCTTGCTTCTCGTCTGAGATATACAAGCCCTCTCTTAAAAAATGTATCCCAGCCTTTAGATATTGAGGTAAGGTACCAAGACCCTCCCATTCTTGAAATCCCTGATGGCTGGGTGAAGTTGAATCCATGATTGGATGCAAAGCCTCTCCCAAAGCATATAGAGCTTCGTCGCCATCCTTCGTCATAAACTCATTAAGGGAAACTCTGATTAAGTCCTGGCGTTGACATGATGATTCATGTTGAATGATATCGTAACGACTTCAGCATAGCGCAACGTTAACACTTCGGTCAAGATCAAGCGAGGCGCACCATGACGAATCAGACGAGTTTTTCGGATA
>JAPOOT010000372.1 GCA_026713285.1 Gemmatimonadota bacterium
GAGAAGCGGGGACGATTTTCGGCGATTCCGGACAAATCGGGCCTGCTGTTTAATTAAGCTGTAGTGTAATCAAAGTTGTAGATACACAGCATAGATATAACAATGTAACTGATAGTAATTTAATGTGTTAAGAAGATTAAGACATAGGAAACCCGGTAGGTTTAACGAGGGCTGATCAACTGATTTGTAACACAGCACAGGTCGCCATACTCAACCTCACGCCGGCCTGTTGTTTGCTCAACAAGATTCCGAAGCGGACGAAGACCTATTTTTTGTTGCACAGGCTTCACTCTGTTAAGACTGTACGTATCAATTACGTAGAAAGTCCACTGACCAATGCTGAGCGGGTTCGGATTTGGTTCATCAAGACTTCCAAGGAGACAGAAAACATAGGCGTCGCTCAGTCTTGTGGGAATCTCTTCTGTTCGAGTCTCGTTAGAGTTCGGATCCCAAAACTCTTTTCTTGGTGCTATATCGAATTGAATGTTTGAAGGTTTTTCCTGAGGCCAACTTTGATAATACGCCGCACTTTTAACTTCGATCTTTTTACCCTTTTTCGTTACCACATCATACCATCCCCACTCTAGCCGGGGAGTATTTGTCACTCCGAACGCTGTCGCAACTATGAACTCGGCAATGATGCCCCTCTCTCTGTTGTTCAAAAGATCTGAACCAGCCCACTGCCAATAGTCGCCGAGTGTGTATCCAACCGAATTCCCTTGAAGGTTGAAAGATTCGTCACCCGAACGGAGATAACGGTCTTCACTAAAATTGGCGGAGTTTTCCATTGTTGGCTAAGCCTTCGATTTACCTAACAGAGTTTCTGATCCAGCTTCATCATCCCTCCGTTGTCGTATTATCTAAAGTTAAATGTTCTTAAAAAATGTACTTGGACAACGTCACGCCTGTCCCCGTGTGAATCCAGCCCAGCCTGTCGGTTACCGCGCATAATCATCGTCGCTGTTTCCGCGCCAGTCGGGGAGATATCCTTCCGTATGTCCGAATCCGTGGGAGGGCCCGATCTGGTTGACCGACTTCCACGGCCAGGCCTGGCCGCCGATAAGGCGGAATTCGTCCCCCTTGCCGCAAAGCCAGTAGAACATATGGGCCACGTAGCGGGCCAATCCGTGTCCCCCGTAGTCGGCGTGCCTGAAGTCGAATTCCGGTTCGGTGATCCAGTCCCTCGCCGGCGGCACCGTGCGCCAGTAGCTGAACTTCAGCATGTGCCGCAGGCCGCTTGCCGTGGATTCGCCGCGGCGGTGCAGGATGCTCTGCGAGTGCAGGCCGATGGTGCCCGCGGGGCCCGAACACAGTACGCCCCGTTCCTCCTGTGTTCGCCGGGTGTTTCGGATATGAGATCCGGGCGTGACCTCGGTCGGCCCCATTTCATCGGGGGTGTCTTGCGGAAAATAGAACACCTCGACGAAGTTGACCTCCGGCCCGAACACGTGGTCGGCGTCGTGGTGCCACGGCTGTGATTCCTTCGGGCATTCGATCCTGTGATTGCTTACAAGCACCGGCAGGCCCACGTGGCGGCCGAGCAGCGAGCGCAACGCACCCGCAAGCACGGGATTAAGGAGGACGTGTTCGATGAACCAGTCTTCGAGCAGAATCGAGCTCGGTTCATGCGTATCCCGAATACGGACCAGTTCTTCATTGGTCATCCCGTCGGGCAGGTAGCACGGATTGACGGGGATCTCACCGTTCAGCCATGCGCAGGTGCGCCGGTTGATCTCATCGGGCACGACACCTTCGAAATGAAGGTAGCCCTCCCTGCAGAAGCGCAGTACCTCGGTATCGGAAAGTGAAGGAGCGCACTCGAAGGTCCGTCTGGACGCGTCGCAATGCATGTTTTATTCCTTGATTATGGCGTTGAGCGAGGTCAACTTCCCGTACGAACCTGTCGGTAGTTCAATGTTGAAATATGCAGTGCGGATCGCCGGAGGGACAAGGAATTTCCGGTCGGTCGCATCCATTGTTCGGTTTAAAGAAGGGGTACGAAACCATGGGTATTTACGAAGACATCGGCGTGCGCCCGGTAATCAATGCCATCGGCACGCCTACGCGTTACGGAGGAGCCCTCCTGGACCCGGATATCATGGAGACCATGCGCGTAGCCTCCCGGGAGTTCTGCCTCCTGGACGAGTTGCACGAGAAGGCCGGAGAGAAAGTCGCCGGAATGCTGGGCGTGGAGGCGGCCTACGTAACCGCCAGCGCCGCGTGCGGCCTGGTCATCACTACGGCGGCCTGCATGACGGGGACTGACCCGAAGCGTATACGCCAGCTACCGGACACGGCCGGGATGCGTGACGAGGTGGTCGTCCAGAAGACCCATCGGATCGCCTACGACTAGGCCATTCGGCTGACCGGCGCCAGACTGGTCGAGCTGGACGATTCGGACGGCCCCCCGGTCGAGGCCATGCGGGCGGCCATCGGGGACGGAACGCGCGCGGCGGCGGTCTTTTACCTGGGCAAGAACTTCAGGAAACCGAAGTCCGTCCCGCTGGAACAGGCCGTGGCCATGGCCCATGCCGTGGATGTGCCCGTGATTGTCGACGCCGCCTCGGAATGTCCGCCGGTATCCACGCTCACCCGGTTCACGGAGGCCGGCGCCGACCTGGTCATATTCAGCGGCGGAAAGAGCCTCCAGGGTCCGCAGTCTACCGGCCTCATTATCGGGCGGAAGGAGCTGATCAGCGCCTGCGCGGTGAACGGGACGCCCTTCGCTACGGTAGGCCGGCCGATGAAGGTCAGCCGGGAGGAGATCCTCGCGTTCATCAAGGCCCTCGAAATCTACCTGAACCGCGACCATGCGGCGGACGCGGCGCGCTGGGAAGGAAAAGTGCGCTATATCGAGGCGAAACTGGCCGGCATTTCCTACGTGTCCATCAGCAGGATCGATCCCGAAGAGACCTACGCCGTTCCCCAGCTCAAGGTCACCATCGACCCGGAAGCCGGTTTAACCGGAGACGACGCGGTGAAAAGCCTGCTCGACGGCAGCCCGCGGATCGTCGTGCAGGAAAGAGGCGAGGAAGGATTCTCGATCAATCCCCACAACTTGCAGGACGGCCAGGAGCGGATCGTAGCGGAACGGTGCCGGGAGGTGCTTACGAGCGGTAGGGCGGGGTAGGTCGGGTCAGCGCCTGTCCTGAATAAGCGAGACGCTTCGAAACGATGGCGGAGGTGGTAACCGTTCCAATTACAGTCGGGGCGTCTACTGTAGTTGTATCGCTTGACCTTTACCGCGTCGCGCAATAGGTTAGCGCATACGCGCAACCATGTCGGAACCATGTCGGAACCAGGACGGAACCGCGACGCAAACTCGTTAGAACCGCCGTCACGTGATGATCACGAATCACCCTTCCCCGGGTACGTTGAAATCGACCATCGGGGAAGGGCAACTCTTATGGCATATGGCTTTAGATAACACCTGGATCGTACCCGATCCCCATACGTTGTGTGACGTCCGCCTGGACGATGAGACCGTGACCGTGCTGCGCAGGCATGGAAATCCGGAAGGTCCGCGCCTCGTCCTGAGCCACGGCAACGGACTCGCCATCGACCTTTACTATCCCTTCTGGTCCCTCCTCATCGACGACTATGATCTGATCCTGTACGACCAGCGAAATCATGGTTGGAATACCGTCGGCGATCAGCAGAATCACGATGTGCCGACATTGATCCACGACCAGCGCCTGATTCTCGAGGCCATCGACGGTCAATTCGGCCATAAGCCGAAAGTCGGCGTCTACCATTCCGTCTCGGCATTGATCACGCTGCTGTCTATTTCCACCTTCAGGGATCTGATTTCATCGGGACCGGCGGTCGATTTCGCCGGACTGGTCCTTTTCGATCCGCCCCTCTGCAAGCCGGGGATCAGCCAGGTCGAATTCGATGCGGCCGCGGAACAGGTCGCCGCCGCCACGAGACGCCGGGGGCATCTGTTTCAGACGGAAGAGGATTTCGTGGAGCTCCTCAGTTTTTCACCCAGTTTCGTCCGTGTCGTACCGGGGGGTCGGGAGCTCATGGCGAAGACGACGCTGCGAAAGACCGGTAAGGGGGACGGTTTTGAATTGCGATGTCCGCGGGAATTCGAGGCCCAGATCATCGATTATTCGCGAAGCTATTCGGTGCTCGTGGATTTTGATGAACTCGACTGCCCGACCAAGGTCATCGGGGCGGACCCCACCCTTCCTTATTCCTACCTGCCGACCCTGGACCTGCGCGACATGGTGACGGTCGACTACGACTTCCTCCCCGAGACGACACATTTCTTCCCCCTGGAACAGCCGGAGGAATGCGTATCGTTGCTCCGGAAATTCCTCGAAAGCAAAGGGCTGGCGCATACGGAGTGAAAGGGCCGGAGCGCGTCAAACGGCAGGACCGGCCGCCGCCGTGGCTTTAACGTGTACGGTGACGATATCCGTGTCATGGTACTGTTGGTGGCGTACGGAAGACGCCAGGTGCCGCAGGAGCCGGAGAGATACTTCCTGCTCGATGGACGTTTCGTCAGACGCGTCGGGTAACATGGCGAGTCTGTCCTGGATGTTCTCACCCCTCGGTGTAACGACGAACTCGAGTACCGCCCCTCCTTCTTCCCTGGCTACTGCGAGTCGCAGCTTTCTCCGCTCTCTTTTATCCTGCCCGTCCTGCCGGGTGAGCGCCAGCAGCGCTTCTTCGCCGACGGCGTCGAGACGGTCCGCCATGGCCGCGTCCCAGCCGGACCGGGAGGCGAAGTCTCCGAGGAACGACCGGATTTCAGATAATGCGGATATGTCCGGTTCCGTCTCCATCCGGTAGCGGCGATGTCCCGTGGCACTGAGCGCCAGGCTGAGGAGAATAGCCACTAGGCCCCCCGCGGTCATGCCGTTTCGAAACAGACCGCCCGCAAACTGCGAGACGAACTCCGGGTAGATCAGTTCATACTGCAAACTGAATCCCGCCAGGAAAGCGGCGCCTGCGATGAAGCCCTTGTTCCTGTCGAGGCCGTCCTGGATGACGATCCTGAGTCCGACGACGAAGAGCATCGCCAGCAGTACGATGAAATACGCCGCGAAGACCGAGTCCGGAATCGCCAGAACCAGCGCGAACACCTTCGGCAGGAATACGAGCGCCAGGAAAGCGGCGCCGGTGAAGAGACCCACCGTTCGGGCTGCGACGCCGGTGAGCTCTATAAGCGGCACGCTGGTCGTGTAGGTCGTGCCCGGTACGGTACCCGCAAGTCCGGAGAGGAAAGATCCCACGCCGTCGACGGTCATGGCGCCCTGTACCGATCTGAAATCGACCGCCCTGGATTGACGCCATGAGATACGCTGGATGGCGACGCAACTGCTGATCGTACGGAGCGAGACGACCACCGCCACCAGCAGAAAACCCGGCATCAGCACCCAGAAGTCGTTCCCGAAGTCCAGGTTGAACCCCGGCCAGAGGATGGCGGGCAGGTTGAACCAGTCCGCCTCGGCAATGCTGTCCACGTCGAACAGCCCGAAGGAACCGCCGACCACGGAGCCGGCGGCCACACCGATGATCGGCGCCCAGAGACGCAGTTTCGCGGGACCTTTGAGGGTAAACCCGGAAATGACGACCACGGTGGCCGCGGCGCTGAGGACGGCGCCGAGTGGCAAC
>JAPOOT010000505.1 GCA_026713285.1 Gemmatimonadota bacterium
ACCGCTGGAAGCAACTGCACGACGAAACGCTCACCGAGGTCATGGCCATCGCGGCGATCGAAGGATCTCCCGGGGTGGTTGCCGGATCCCCCTACGGAATCGCCACGGGCCGCTACGACGACGCCGGCGCTGCCCGCTGGATCCACCACTCGGACGGCCTTCGCGTCAATGAGCGATTTACCAACGCCATTCTCGTGCATCCTGATGATCTTACGACCTGGTCAGTCGGCACTGAAGGCGGCGTCCTGATTGCGGACGAGTCGGGCGCGGCATGGCGGCGGACCAGCCTGTCGGGCACCGCCGTTCGCGCACTGGCTTTCATACACGGTCAGTTCTGGGCGGGCACCGACGACCGGGGCATCTGGCACAGCGAAGACGGGGCGCGCTGGGACTCGGCGGGCCATACGCCGGACGGAGGCGCGGTTTTCGAAATAACGCTGGCCGGAGATGATATACTCGCCGCCACGGAACACGGTGTGGCCGTCGGGGATGGCTCGGGTCACTGGGTTCGCACCGGACCCCGGCACCTGTGTGCGGCCGTGCGATGCCACCCGGTTTCAACATCGACTTGGCTGGCCGGCGCCACGCCGGGCGGACTGTGGTACACGGAAGACGGGGGCAACGCGTGGCAGCATGTCCCGGGATTCGTTAACGTACGCGCCATTCTCCCACCGGAAACGGATTGAACATGGACCAGGAAACGTATAATCAGCAGGTCAGCGCACGGGCGGACCAGGTGGTTCGGCACCGGGCCGGGGCGGGCGGTGGAGGACTCTGGGACGTGAACGCCCACCTGGCGACCGGCATGGATGACGCCGAAATCGTCGAAATCGTCCGGCGGTCCCTGTCTGATCAGACCGACGGATGGGGCGGCCGCCCGGCCGGCGGACCGTTCCACGTATATCCCTGCGGCGCGCTCATCGCCCGGTGGCCCGATCGGCTCCCGGAAGAAGCCCTGGAAATCATCCGGGATTTCATGATGGACGGCGTGCTCGAGCGCGGCAACACGGAGAACCACTGGCTCATGTTCTACGTGGGCAACCTGCTGGCGGCGGAACGCTGGCCGGACGCGCAATGCATGTGGAACGGCCTTTCGGCGGAAGCCAACCGGGCCGAGGCCACGCGCTGGATCCTGGGTATGATCGATCGCACGGCCGTCAACGGCCATCACGAATACGATTCTCCCCAGTACCACGTGGAGCACATGGTCCCGATGGTCACGCTCGCCGATCACGCGGCCGATCCCCACCTGCGCCACCAGGTCGAGCAGGTACTTTCCCTTTACGTGGCGGACATGGCCCTGGAGTACTACTATGGCGCCTGGGCGGGCGGACACTGCCGCGAAGGATACCGGGAAAACACGTGGCGTAAGTCCGGCGCGATCTCCGCGCTGCAGTATCTTTACTTCGGTGACGAGGAATTCGAACCAAAGCATCACGTCCACGGTTTCTGCATCCCGCCGGCGACGGCCGCCTACCGGCCCCCGGCTCTGTTTGCTGAAGTGGCCGTAGACCGATCCAGACCGCACGTCGTGAAGAAGACCAAGGCGCCGAGGACGATATACCGCCGCGTGGAACACGAAGCACAGCCGGTTCGGAAGTACACCTACATGAGCCCTTCCTTCGCGTTGGGATCCTCGCAATTGGGCCTGCCGGGTCCGGGGTCCGGTCCCATCGACCTGATTTCCTGGGACCTGACATGGCGGGGAGAGAACCAGCAGGCCAAGATCTGTTGCAACCACCCCTATCGCAGCCCGGAACGCTTCAGCGCGTTTCTCGTGGGCTATCCGCAGCAGATCCGGCGCCAGATCGGATCCGACAAGCCGTACCTGCAGTGGCCCGACCGGCTGTTCGGCGCGTCGCCCTTCGAGCGAATGATGCAGCACGAGGGCACCGTGATCGTGCTGTACAAGATCCCGACGGACGACGAGGCGCCGTTCATCAACCTGTTCCTGCCCCGAACGATCGCCTGGGTGGAGCGGGACGGATGGATCATGGGTGATACAGGTAACGGCGCGTATGTCGCCCTCTATCCTGTCGGCCCCTACGAGTGGACTGAGATCCGGGAGGAAGGGTCCATGCGCCACCTGGCGGCGAATCCCGACCAGATCGACGGCTGGCTGTTGCGGATTCCGGACGTCCACGGTGGATTGATCCTGGAAGCCCGGGAAGCTGGCGACGAGGACTCGTTCGAGGCGTTCTGCAC
>JAPOOT010000374.1 GCA_026713285.1 Gemmatimonadota bacterium
GGGTTCGTGGTACAACAGCCTTCTGAACTCGATGCTGCGTTCGCACATCTGCATGATCTGAAGCATCTGCGTCCGGGCTTTGCGCTTCCGGTTCTTGTCTTCCGTATCGTCGATGGAGAGGTTGCGGTATCGGCCGCTTTCGCGCGCCGTCTCGAATAAGCGGTCGTACTCCGCACGCAGTACTTCCACGTGGTTGTCCTCTAGCAATTTCCCGGCCACCAGGAACCCCTGGTCCTGGAACGCTCCGACCGCTTCGACGGTCAGTCCACGATGGGCTTCCGATTGTGCCGCAGACATGGTTAATCTCCCTTCAGCACCGAGCCGGGACACACCTTCCGGGTTTGGGAAAATCACCCTTGCCAGCTATGAAGATCTGTCTGTATTTTGGAATACTCTCGACCCAATTTAAAGGCGCCTGTACAACAGGCAAGTTTTTTAGCCGGAGCAGGTTATGCAAAGCGATGCAGGGGAGCGATTCGAGCTTCACCGATGGCTGTACCGGACCATGTTCACGATACGGACCGTGGAAGAACGGCTGGCGCGGTCTTTCATGGCGGGACTCATCCACGGCGCGTGCCATACCTATGTCGGGGAGGAAGCCGTCGCCACCGGGGTTTGCGCATCGCTATCCGAGGATGACGCGGTCTTCAGCACCCACCGGGGCCACGGCCACGCGCTGGCCAAAGGGGTCTCCCCCGTCGCGCTCATCGCGGAGCTGTATGGCCGGGAGACCGGCGTATCCCATGGCCGCGGCGGGAGCATGCATCTCTTCGCCCCGGAGATCGGCCTCATGGGGACCAGCGGAATCGTAGGTCCCTGCATCCTGCAGGCCGCCGGCGCCGGGTACAGCGCCAAGCTGCTGGGGAACGGCAGCGTCGGGGTCGCCTTCTTCGGCGACGGCGCCGTGGGGAACGGCGCCTTTCACGAAGGCCTCAACCTGGCCGCCATCTACGATCTGCCCGCGCTGTTCGTCTGCGAGAACAACCTTTACGCGACCGAGGTGCCCTTTTCCCACGCGTCCAGGAATCCTGAGATCGCGTCGCGCGCGGAGAACTACGGTATCCCGGGTGTGGCAGTGGACGGCAACGACGTGATGGCCGTGCACGAGGCGGCCTCCCGGGCCATTCGGCGCGCCAGGGACGGCAAGGGTCCGACGCTCATCGAGGCCAGGACCTACCGCACGCGGCCCCACGCCGAGGGGATGGACCTCACCGGTGTGTATCGCACCGAGGAGGAAGTCGCGGCATGGCGGGAGAAGGACCCCATCACGATGTTTCGAAGCCGCATCCTCACTGAGAAAACGATGACCGAGTCCGATCTGGATCGCATGGAATCCGATATAAAATCCGAGGTGGAGGAAGCGGAGCGGGAAGCCGCCGCCGCGCCCTGGCCCGATGGCGGCACGGCCGCCCGACACGCCTACCGGGAAACGCCATGACCGAGAAAACCTTCACGGAAGCCGCGCGCGAAGCGCTGGCCGACGCCATGGACGCGGATCCCACCATATTCGTGGTGGGTGAAGGCGCGGGCGAACGGGGCGGCAACTTCGAGACCACCCTGGGGCTTTACGAGAAACACGGTCCCGTGCGGCTCTGCGACACGCCCATCTGCGAACGGGGGTTCATCGGCATGTGCACCGGCGCGGCCATGACCGGGACCCGGCCCGTGGTGGATTTCATGTTCACGGATTTCATCCTCGACGGACTGGGCGA
>JAPOOT010000375.1 GCA_026713285.1 Gemmatimonadota bacterium
CGGGAAGCAGCCACCCGTTTCGGTATCCGGAGTATTCCGAGCCTGTTGATATTCAAGGACGGCGCCGAAGTGGACCGGATTATCGGCGCGCTCCCCAAGCAGCAACTCGCCGAAAAGATCGACGGTCATCTGTAGAAGCCGGCGGGCTCGGACAGGCGCAGCCAATTTTAGGCGGTGCGCGAACAGGCGCGGACGGACGCACTCATGTGCAGGCGGTGCGCGAACAGGCGCAGTCCGATAAACGTGGAACGGGTATACGAGATTGCCGGGAAGGCCGATCAATGCTCTCCCGGCTTTTTGTATATGATCCGGCCTGAAGGATCGAACAGCAGTCGGAGACCAGGGACATGCAGGGCGTCGTACACAGACTGAAAGAAGGTTTGGCCAGAACGCGGGACGGACTGGTACGAAGGATCGACCAGGCCGTGGGACGGTATGACCGCATCGACGAAGACCTGCTGGAGGAAATCGAATCCATCCTGCTGCAGACCGACGTGGGCATGGAAACGACCTTGCGGATCATCGACGGACTGCGCGACCGCGCGGTCGACCGGCGGACACGGAATCCCGATGACCTCATGAGGCTGCTCCGCGAGGAAATGGCGGATATACTGAGCGATCCGGCGCCTGCTGAATCAGTCCGCAGTCCCCATGTCATCATGGTCGTGGGCGTCAACGGGTCGGGCAAGACGACGACCGCGGGGAAGATGGCGGCGCGTTATGTCCGGGAAGGGAAGAAGGTTCTGCTGGCCGCGGCGGATACTTTCCGCGCGGCGGCCATAGATCAGCTGGAAGTCTGGGCGCGCCGGGCGGAGGCGGACCTCATCCGTCACCAGCACGGTTCCGATCCGTCGGCCGTGGCCTTCGACGCGATGCAGGCCGCCCTGTCCCGGAATGCGGACGTCCTCATCATCGACACGGCGGGCAGGTTGCACACCAAGGACAATCTGATGGAAGAACTGAAGAAGATCAAGCGCACCCTCGGCAGGCGACTGGACGGCGCACCGCACGAGGTGCTGCTCGTTCTCGACGGAACGACGGGGCAGAATGCGCTGTCCCAGGCCCGCGTCTTCAGCGAAGCCCTGGGCGGACTGACGGGCATCGCGCTTACGAAGCTGGACGGGACCGCCCGGGGCGGCATCGTGTTCGCCATCGGCGAGCAACTGGCCGTTCCCGTCAAACTCATCGGCGTGGGTGAAAGCATCGAGGATCTGCAGGATTTCGACGCCCCAGCCTTCGTGGAAGCCCTCTTCGACTGATACCTTCGACTAACACATTCGACTGATACCTTCGACTGACACATTCGACTGACACATTGGAGTATCGCATGCCCCAGCTGGCCATAAACGGAGCGGCGCCGGTACGGACAAAACCTTTTCCCGCCTGGCCCATGAACCTCGACGAGAGCGCCCAGGCCGCCGCCGAAACCGTGCGCTCGGGCCGGTGGGGAAGCATCCAGGGCGAGCAGGTGCGCAGCTTGGAACAGCGCTTCGCCGCTTTCCAGCAGGCCGCGCACGGCATCGCCGTCAGCAACGGAACCACGGCGCTCTGCCTCGCGCTGCAGGCGGTCGGCATCGAACCCGGCGACGAAGTCATCGTACCGGCCTATACGTTTATCGCATCAGCCAGTTCGATCGTGATGTCGAACGCCGTGCCCGTGTTCGTCGACATTGATCCACATACCTACAATCTGGATCCCGACCGGGTCGAACAGGCGGTCACCTCGCTGACCCGGGCCGTGGTAGCGGTGCATTTCGCGGGTCTGCCAGCGGACATGGACCGGCTGGGCGAGATCGCCGGCCGACACGGCCTGGCGGTGATCGAGGACGCTGCCCAGGCCCACGGCGCACGCTGGGGAGGACGGGGCGTGGGCGGCATCGGCGCGATCGGCGCCTTCAGCTTCCAGTCCTCCAAGAACCTCAACGCCGGCGAGGGGGGCATCATGCTCACCGACGACGACGATCTGGCGGAGGCGGCGCGGTCCCTCGCCGACTGCGGGCACGTCGCACCGGGCCCCCGGTACAACCACTACCGCATGGCCGGCAACAACCGGATGACCGAGATCCAGGGCGCCGTGCTCCTGGCCCAGATGGCGCACCTGGAGGCCCAGACCGACCTGCGGCACGCGAACGGCGATTACCTGACCGAACGCCTCGGAGCGGTCCCCGGCATCGTCCCGGTGTCCCGTCCCGCGAAGTGCGACCGGCACGCGCGCCACATCTACATGTTCAAGTACAGCGCGGACGCCTTCGGAGGGATCTCGAAAACACGTTTCATCGAGGCCCTGCGCGCCGAGGGGATCCCCGCCAGTCCCGGCTATTCCATCCCGCTATACAAACAGCCGGTGTTCAGGAACCGGAACTATGGTATCTACCAGAGTCCGGCGCTGTCGGACGTCGACTACGATGCGTTACATATGCCGGTTACGGAAAGGGCGTGCAGCGCTGAGGCGGTCTGGTTCACGCAGTCTGTGTTGCTGGGCAGCCGGGACGACATGGACGACATCGTCCGGGCGGTCGCGAAGATCGGGAATCACCGTGACGAATTGGGGGAAACCGGTTAGCGCGCGGCGCTTGTTGCAGTGCGGGGCACCTGTGTCGCGAGCCTGTTTCAGCGAAGGCCGCCTGAGTCGCGAGGCACTTGTTGCAGTGCGGCCGCTTTAACGGCGAAGGCCACCCGTTCCAGCCGATTCCTTCACCGTGGAGAGCAAGTGGGCGGGCTTTCCGCCGGACCGCCGGAACTCGATCAATTCGGCCATGATGCTGACCGCGATTTCTTCGGGCGTATCGGCGCCTATTTCCATGCCGATCGGCGCGTGTACCCTTTCCAGCAGGTGCCGGGGCACGCCTTTCTCTTCCAGATTCTTCCACATCAGGGCGATCTTGCGCCGGCTGCCGATCATACCGATGTACGCGGCGCCGGTCCACACCGCCTGCTCGATGACGGGCTGGTCCCACTGGTGACCGCGGGTGACCGCGACCAGGTAGGATGAACCGTCTATGGGCAGCTTGCCGACGACCTCGTCGAAGGCGTCCACGACCACCTCGTCGGCCTCGGGAAACCGTTCATGGTTCGCGAAGGCCGGACGGTCGTCTACCACGATGATGCGGAATCCCACGGTATCCGCCAACCGGGCTATGGCTTTGGCGACGTGGCCCCCGCCGAAAAGGAAAAGCTGCGGCGCCGGCCATATGGACTCTATGAAGACCCGGGTCTCCGCGCCTTCGTGTTCCAGCGTTACTACCCGAAGCAGGTTCTCGGTGATTTCGATGTCCGTGTCCAGCCTGATCCGGTCGTCCAGGACGGGGTCTCCCAGGGATCCGACGGACTCGCCCCCGGCCGTAACGAGCAGTTTGCCGCCTTCGGTGCCGGCCGGCCCCGATACCAGCGTGGCCAGCAGTCCGATGCCCCGCGTTTCGTGAAGACCGCGGATCGCTTCGAAGACCTCCTGCATCGGTCCCGTCTTGACCGGCTCCGTAAATATCTCCACGTTGCCGCCGCAGTTCAGGCCCTCGTCACCTGCGTGCTTCTCGGTCAGAATGAAACGCTGCAGCCGGGGGGAAGCCAGCTCCATCACCTCCCGGGCCTCGGCCCAGACATCGGCTTCCAGGCATCCGCCACCCACCGTTCCGGTGAACGTACCGTCACGCTTGACGAGCATTTTCGCCTTCTTGCTCATCGGCAGCGATCCCTTGCTCGATACGATGGTGGAAAGGGCCGCCTTTTCACCCCGGGACAGGACTTCCACGACCTCGTCGAATACCTCTTTCATAGGCCTTTCCCCGCTTGAGCGTCAAACCCGTTCAACGGGCGACTCCTCGAAACCGGTCTCTTCGTCCACCCACCGGAACATCCTGATTTCGCTTACGGCGTCTCGCTTGACGGCAAGCACCAGGTAGCCGGGTTCCGGGTCCATCCAGCCGGTCAGGGCTTCCATCCGGTCCTTCTCCGAGAAATACGCCGGGGCGTCCGGATGGGAATGATAGAACGCAAGGACCTGCGCACCCGGCGGATCGAACTTCCCAAAGAACAGCCGCTCCATGTCCGTCCGGCTGAACGCGTAGGCGGTCCGGGCGTCCCTGGGATGTTGCACCGGATCTTTCGCGTGCAACTCGTTTTGAATGTTCGTGCACCGGTGCACCCGCCAGGATTCCGGTTCGTTCGTCCCGGTCAGGAACCCGCAGCACTCCCGGGGATACTCCGCCACGGCATGGGCGACCATATCGTCGTAGACCGTCCGGGGAACCCGCAACATCAGGAGCGTTCCGGAACGGTGACGGGCGCCGGCAGGCGCTCGATCTCGGCCTCCACGGCCGTCCTGATCCCGTCGAAGGCCGCTTTCTCCACAGTACCCGCCGGATCGAGGAAGATCGGTTCGCCGGCGTCTCCCGCCGCGCAAACCGCCGGCGACAGGGGGATTTCGCCCAGGAGAGGAAGGCCCCGTTCTTCGCTCAGCGCCTTGCCCCCGCCCCGGCCGAAAACATAGGTCCGATCGCCCGTTCCCGGATTCGCGTAGTAACTCATGTTTTCAACAATTCCCAGCACGGGAACCCGCAAGCGCTCGAACATGGTGATAGACTTGCGCACGTCCGACAGCGCGACCTGCTGGGGCGTCGTGACGATGACGGCACCGGTGAGTTGAACAGACTGGGCCAGGGTCAGCGAAGCGTCGCCGGTTCCGGGCGGCAGGTCGACCACCAGACTGTCCAGTTCGCCCCAGGCTACGTTGCCGAGAAACCCCTTCACCATCTTTCCGACCAGGGGGCCCCGATAGATCACGGCGTCCGACGGACCCGCGACGAAGCCGACGGAGACCACCCGGATACCATGCTTCAAAATAGGTTGAATTCTGCCTGAAGGATCTTTCTCGAGGGACCCGGAGACGCCCATCATCTGGGGGACGTTCGGGCCATACACGTCCGCGTCGAGCAGACCGACCGCCTGGCCTGTTTCCACGAGAGCGAGGGCCAGATTGACGCTTACCGTCGACTTGCCTACGCCACCCTTGCCGCTGGCCACGGCGATAACACGGCGTATGCCGGTCAGGGGCGCACTGGGTTTTTCGGATTCCGAAGCCAAAGTGTTCGATCCGCGGTTACTGGATGCCTGGTTCCGTTCACTCGCCTTTCAGGCTTAGACGTGAAAGGACTCGCCGCAACCGCAGGTACCCTTGGCATTCGGATTGCTGACCTTGAATCCCGCGCCCATCAGACCTTCTACGTAATCCAGTTCCGCGCCCATCAGGTAGATGGCGCTCTTGCTGTCGACGTAAACCCTGATGCCGTTCTGCTCGATGATCTGGTCGTTCTCGGTCGACTGCTTGTCGAAGGCGAGACGGTACTGAAAACCGGAACAGCCTCCTCCAGCGATCATCACGCGCAGCCCGATATCCGGATTGCCCTGATCCTCGATCATGGTTTTAATCTTGTCGGCGGCGATATCCGTCACGGTGACCATGAAGACAACCCCCTTGCAGAGACCGAAAGTGGTGCGATTTGCCAAAACCTGCATCAACCGGAATGCCACACTGCTTGCTGTCAGGTAAATAACCACACTCCCACTGCAAAGTCAACCTCTTTATCGAAGGCGTTCCGGCTCCCGTTCCAGCGCTTGCGAAACGACGCGACACCGCATGACGAGGCATGCGGTCAAGGCGCCCCCCCGCGCAGAAGGAGCATTTTGCCGCGGTCCTCGACGGCGCCGGCGGCCATATGGTAGAAATACACTCCGCTGGGCGAAGCGCGGCCGTCATCGTCCCTGCCGTTCCAAGTCCGGGCGTAACGGCCGGGTCCGTACATCCGATCCGTCAGGATCCGCACGCGCCTTCCGAGCAAATTGTAGATCGTCAGGGTTACCCGGGCCGGCTCCGTCAATTCGAAGCGTAAATCCGTACTGTTGGCGAAAGGGTTCGGTGCGTTCGGGTAGAGGATCGCCGCCGGCCCGCCGGACGGGCCTGGCACGTGATCGACGCGCAACTCCGCGGGTTCCGCCGTCAGCGTCCGTCCCGGACGGCCCACGGGCCGCAGCCGGTACGCGTAGGCGTTGCCCGGTGATACGGCCGTATCATTGTAAAAATAGGCATTCGAGGCGGGACGATCGTCTCCGGACCGGTTCACCGGCACGGAGTCCAGCAATTCATACGATCCATCCGGGAAGTCTCTTCGTTCGATCCGGTAGGAAAGCAGGTTGATCTCCAACCCCGCGATCCAGGAGAGGAACACGCCGCTCGGTCCGCTCTCGGCGGTGAACGACCGCACGGTCCCCCTCGACTCGGACATCAGGGCATCGGCCGCCTGAACGATGCCGTACCCGTTGAGCGTATCCGGCGACGCGGCCTGACCGGCCGTCCGGCGGAGTACCCTTTGCACCTTGTCCGGCGTCCAGTGCGGATAGGCTTCCAGCAGCAACGCGGCTACGCCGGCCACAAGAGGCGCGGAGAAAGATGTGCCATTGACGCGTACGTATCCGTCGATGGTGAACGGATCCACCGTGTAGACGCCTTCCCCCATGGCCATAACGTCCGGTTTGATGCGGCCGTCGTAGGTGGGGCCGATGGAGGAGAACTTGGCGCGCCTGCCCGAGGCATCGACAGCCCCAACGGAAATCACCCCTTCCGCGTCGGCGGGCGCCGCCATCTTTTCATAGAGGGCGCCACCCTCGTTCCCCATGCTGTTCACGACCACGATGCCACGGTCCGACGCCATGGAAGCCGCCCGGGTGATCATGGCGGTTTCGCCGTCCATGTCTTCATATGAATACCAGTCGATGTATCCGAGCGAGCTGCTTATCACGTCCGCGCCCAGACTGTCGGCCCATTCCATGGCGGCCACCCAGAAGTCTTCTTCGATTGCTTTCTCGAAGGCGACGACCTCCGTGCTCGCGAGGAGGTAGCGGGCGCCGAAAGCGGGGCCGACCAGATGACCCGGCGCGTATCCGCCGATTGTGCCGAGTACCGACGTACCATGACTGGAGGACTCCAGTTCGGTGAACCCGGTTTCGTCCCGAAGGAAGTTGCGGCGGGCGTCCACCCGGGTTCTGAGACTGTCGAAAGTCACGTGATCCAGGTTGAATCCTGTGTCGAAGAGCGCTACGAGCACGCCGCTTCCAGTAAGCCCCAGATCATGGAGTTCCGGTACGTGCAACTGGTTCAACTGAACGAAGGAAGGACCGTAATCGAGACGGGTAGTCCGGACCGCACGGGGACTGGCGTCCGTTTCAACCTGGCCGGTGATTTCCGGTGGGACGGGGCGCGGACGACCCAGTCTGGCGACCGCGTCGACGCTCAGCACAAACTGCTGGCTTGCCAGATCCTCAACGTCCCCGGCCAGGATGGACACGCTCGCCGCGTTAAACCAGCGGGACACCTGGAGGACCCTGCCTCCCGACTCCTCTATGCGCGCCAGGTAGGGCGCGTGGACGGGAATGTCCTCCCACCCCGCGAGCCGGTCGCCTCTTGTCGACAGCCGACGGCGGGCACGGGCTGACAGACGGTCTTCAGCGGCCGCCAGCGCGGCGTCGTATCCCGCCCCCGGGACTTGCCCCTTGTCCGCCAGGTAAACCCATATTTTCAGCCGTTCGTCGGACTGTCGTGTGGCGAGGTCGTTCCGAAGGCGGGTGGATATCCTGGATTCGACGCCGGAGACGGTCCCCCTTACCGGCTGCTGATCGGGCAGTGGACTGCCGTAGGCGTGGCACGCTATGAGGGATAGCAGTAACGCTGCGCATCGCTTCATTTCCGGCTCTCCGGGTTGGGACGGGCAGGACAGCGGCCTTGGCAGGACGAATTCAAGATCCGGCCGGGTCCGGACGGCGTGTGCGGTCTCTTGCGATCCAGCGCAGCATGAAACCCAGGACGGCCAGGAAGAAGAAGACGCCCAGCGCCAACGAGAAGCTCAACCCCAGGAGGCCGGCCATCTCTCCGCCCAGATAGAAACCCAGCGCGCCGCCGATCCTGAACCGGACATACTCGGGGAATATGGGGATCAGGCTTCCCGTCGCTGTGCCGATGGTCATGAGGGCGAGGAGCCAGCCGGTCTGGACGAGCACGATCCCGGAATGCCGGGCCTGGATACGGTTCCAGGCGAGCAGGCCGATGATCAACGGCAGTACAAATCCCCCGTATCCAAGGACGAGCGTCACGCCGTAGGACAACAGGGCGCCGGGGCGTCCACCCAGGTTGGCTACTTCATCCGGGCTCCGGCTCGAGTTGGGATAGTCGGTTTCCGCGTGGGTTGCGAGGCTGAGCAGAACGAATAGGGCGACGGGGATCAGAAGGACCCCGATCGCGTGCATGCGGCGTTCGATGGCTCGGTTGAACGGAGGGAAGCTCAATCCGCGCGCTCCCTTTGGAAGCTACCGGATCCCGCGGGCATATTCCACGGCGTTACGGAAGATATGCAGACCGTCGGGTTCCTTGCATCCCTCCCGGGTCCACCGAGGATGGTGGGTCGGATGCGTGTAGCGTTCCGGATGTGGCATGAGGCCGAAAATCCGACCGGTGGCGTCGCAGATCCCGGCGATGGCGTCGACCGAACCGTTCGGACTCCAGGGATACTCGGCCGCTCCACCGCCCACCCAGGGCGGATTGACATACCGCAGCGCGACGTGGCCGCCCGGGCCCAGCCTCTCCCGCACGTCATCGGACGCCAGCATGACCTTGCCTTCCCCGTTCGCGACCGGAATGTAGATGGTCTCCGGCATGTCGCGGGTGAAGACGCAGGGGCTGTCGGGGTTCCTGCGCAGGTGGACCCACCGGCACTCGAACTTCCCGGAGTCGTTGTAGAATACCGTCGCTTCCTGCCGCCTTCCGCCCGGTTTCGTCTGGGGCAGCAGTCCCATCTTGACCAGCACCTGGAATCCATTGCAGATGCCAAGAATCAGTTTTCCTTCTCCGATGAACGATTCCACGTCGTCCATCAACTTGCACTGCATCTCGTTGGCGAGCACCTTGCCGCCCGAGAGATCGTCGCCATAGGAGAAGCCGCCGGACAGGACCAGCACGTCGTACTCTGACAGGCTGCGGCGTCCCTGGATGAACGCATTGATGTGCACGGGATCCACCCGCGCTGCGCCGGCGAGACGGAACGCGTGGGCCGTTTCCTCGTCGCAGTTGATTCCCGCTGCGCGCAGAATCAGGACCGAGGCGGTGGACATGGATGCTCCCTGGTTGGGAATTCTGTGAAATTCGAATTGCTCGTACTGTTCGGACGGCTCGGACGGCTCGGACGGCTCGGACGGCTCGGGCCGCCCGGACCGTTCGGACCACCCGGACCGCCCGGGTAGCTCGTACTGTTCGGACGGCTGGTACCGTTCGGACCGACCGGGCTACCCGGCGTCACCATCTCAGGGGTTGTTGCCATGCTTCTTTCAGGGTTTTCAGGTCC
Source organism: Gemmatimonadota bacterium (assembly GCA_026713285.1). Lineage (GTDB taxonomy): Bacteria > JAAXHH01 > JAAXHH01 > JAAXHH01 > JAAXHH01 > JAAXHH01. The sequence goes on from JAPOOT010000375.1 coordinate 9,384, forward strand.
GTCGATACGATTTCAGCACCCCGCAGCCCGCGCACGAGAAAACGGTCATCCCCGCTGACGGTCCCCACGCGTCCGAAGGGGCTTCCTTCCATCTGTGCTTCGAATTCGGCCTCCCGGCCCACGGGAACCTCCACCACGAAGCGGCTGTTCGATTCGGAGAACAGGACGGTGTCGTCGCGGTCCGCGTCCGGGTCCCGGGGGACGGCACCGAGATCCAGGGACATGGCGAATCCGCCCGCGAAGGCCATTTCCGCCGCGGCCACGGCAAGGCCGCCCTCGGAGCAGTCGTGGCAGGAGGCCACGAGTCCCCGCGATATGGCCCCGTGCAGCCGGCTCATGTTCCCGCTCCCGGCGGCCGCGTCCACGGTCGGCACGTTCCGTCCGATGAATCCGAGCATGCGGTAGTACGCGGAACCGCCCAGTTCATCGCGCGTGCGTCCGACGACGTAGACGCTGTTTCCCGGCGCCTTGGCATCCATGCTCACCGCCCGGCGTACGTCGTCCATCACGCAGATGGCCGATATGAGCAGCGTGGGCGGTATGGCGATGGTCCGTTCGCCGTCGGAGAATTCGTTGTAGAAGCTGTCCTTCCCCGATATGAAAGGCGTGCCGTAGGCGACCGCGAAGTCGTAACAGGCCCGTGCCGCGCGGACCAGCGCGGCGAGCCGGTCCGGCTTGTCCGGATTCCCCCAGCAGAAGTTGTCCAGCAGCACGGTTTGTTCGATACTGCCCCCGACGCTGGTGATCTGCCGGAGCGCTTCGTCGATGGCGGAAGCCGCCATCCAGTACGGATCGATGTCGGCATAGGAAGGGTTGATGCCGTTGGCCACGGCGACGCCCTTGTCCGATGTCAGCACGGGACGCACGATCGCCGCGTCCCCTGGCCCATCGTTCCGGACGCCCTGCAGGGGCTTGAGCACGCTTCCACCCTGAACTTCGTGGTCGTATTGCCGTACGACCCATTCCTTGCTCGCCACATTCCAGGACGACAGCAGCCGGTTCAGGCTGGTCGCGGGATCGGGACGGTCCGTTTCAGAAGGTTCGGGATGCGCGGGCGGGTCCCAACGGGCCTTCCGGACGATGCGCGGCACCCCGCCGTGCAGGAATTCCATGTCCAGGTCCGCGACGGTAGTCCGCTCCGCCTCCGGACCGCGCTTATGCGTGACGCTCAACCGCCCGTCGCCGGTGAACTTGCCGATCTCGGAGACTTCCACGTCCTCTTCGGCGCATAGCGCGCGCAGGGCTTCCATGTGCTCGGGCGGGACGGCCAGGATCATGCGTTCCTGGGATTCCGATAGAAAGATCTCCCAAGGTTTCAACCCGCCGTATTTCAGGGGCGCCTTCTCCAGGTGCACTTCCGCGCCTGTGGCCTGTCCCATTTCACCGATGGCCGACGAGAACCCGCCGGCGCCGCAGTCGGTGATGTTCCGGTAGAGCTTGCGGTCCCGTGCCTGCACCAGGACGTCGAGGATCTTCTTCTCCTCGATGGGGTTGCCGATTTGTACGGCCTGGGTGGCGGTGGATTCCGAGGACTCGTTCAGCTCGACGGACGAAAACGTGGCCCCGTGGATCCCGTCTCGGCCCGTCCTTCCGCCGATGGTGACGATGTAATCCCCCGGTTCGACCGATTTCTCGCACCGGTCTACCGGGATCACGGCCGCCGTGCCGCAGTAAACCAGGGGATTCCCCAGATACCGCTCGTCGAACAGGATGGCCCCGTTGACGGTCGGTATGCCCATGCGGTTGCCGTAGTCCCGGACGCCGGCCACGACGCCCTTGAAGACGCGCTTCGGATGCAATACGCCTTCCGGCAGCTCACTGTAGGGGAAGTCGGGCGGCGCAAAGCAGAATACGTCCGTATTGAAAATGGGCTTTCCGCCCAGGCCCGTCCCAAGCGGATCGCGAATGACCCCGCCGATACCCGTATTCGCGCCGCCGTAAGGGTCCAGCGCGGAAGGGTGGTTATGTGTCTCCACCTTGAAGACGAGATGAAATTCGTCGTCGTACTCGATGATCCCCGCATTGTCGACGAACACGGACACGCACTGGTCGCGCGCGCCCTTGGCGCGGCGGATATCCTCGGTCGCCTTCCTGATGGAGCGGGCGAAGAGGTTGTCGATGCGCTCAGTCTTCCTGCCCGAGACGTAATCTATGACCCCGTTGAAGACCTTGTGCTTGCAGTGCTCGGACCAGGTCTGGGCCAGCGTCTCCAATTCGACGTCCGTCGGATCGCGGCCGATCGCGGTGAAATGGCGCCGGATCGACCTCATCTCCTCCAGATTGAGGGCCAGCATGCCATCGCGGCTCAGCCGCATCATTTCATCGTCGGTCGCCTTCAGCAGGGGAAGAGTCTCTACCGTGTCGTCGGCCTCGAAGGTCATTTGCTCCCTTCGTAGCATGCGTATCTTTCGATCACGTCGTTGGCCAGCAACCGCCGGCATATGGTGTCGATCTGCGACCGGACGAGCTGGCCCGCCAGGATGTACCCCCGTCCCGTTTCCACCGATTCTATCCCCACAACGCCCAGGTCGCGGCTGCCCTTCAGGGCCGTTTCGCCCACGGCGTCGGTCACCCCCCGCCGGAACCATACTTCCACGCCCCATTCTCCCGGAGCGGCAGGAAGGCCCTCGGCGGCCATTTCAAGATGGTCCTGTGTGACCGGGTCGGCAAGCAGTCCCGTGGTGATCCGGCCCAGTTCGTCGCCTGACAACGCGCCGCGGAGCGCGTATAGCCGGACGTGCCGAACGCGCTCGATCCCGTTGATGCCCAGGTCGAGGATGTCGCCGCGGAGACCTTCGCCGACGGCGTCCACCACGTCTGCCTTATTCACGACGGCAATGCGCCATGTCTTCGAGTCCGCCGCCATCCGCTGTTTCCTTCGCGGGGAAGAATCTCCTGTCAAAGGGTCCACGTCCGATTTCGAGAGTGCCAATTTATCCACGGGGCCTTCCCCTGTCAATCCTAAAGGGAAAACACTTGACTCGACGGGCTTTTCGGTATATTTTAATTGCACTGGGAACAGATACCCGGGCAGAGCCATGCCGTCGGCCCGTGCATGTTGGATTCCGGTTGGACGAGATGATATTCCTACCCGGTTCCCGCTGTCTCAGCAACGACGCAATTCCAGTCTTTAGAACGCGCACCGGAATGTCCTTTCCATCTGTCCGAACGATGGTGTCTTTGCAGCTCGCACATTCTCGACAGGGTCCTGTATGGCACGCATCGTTTGGCTCACCGTTCATACCACTATGGATCGATTTGCAACGGGAACCGGATCCGCATAGACCGGGCGGAGGGGATATGCCGCGTGTTGCGTATGGCGCGGAGGGGAGGTGAGGCAAGATCGGCACATCATATAAAGAGTCCTATGGCAACGGGGCGAGATACGAACAGGCGTTGTACCGCTACCTGGCCGAGATGTCCAAGTATCCGCTGATTACGGCCGAAGAGGAAGTACGGCTGGCACGCCTGATCAAGCAGGGCGACCAGGATGCCCTGGACAAGCTGGTGAAGGCCAATCTCAGGTTCGTTGTCAGCGTGGCCCGGCAGTACCAGAACTACGGCCTGCCTCTGCTGGACATGATCAACGAAGGCAACATGGGCCTGATGCGGGCCGCCAAGAAGTTCGACGAGACCAGGGGGTACAAGTTTATTTCCTATGCCGTCTGGTGGATACGCCAGGCCATCATTCAGTCCATAGCCAATCAGTCTAGGACCGTACGCGTTCCCGTCAACCGTTCCGAGGAACTACGCCGCATCAAACAGACCTCCAAGCATTTGCAGCACGAACTCGGCCGCAAACCCGAAATCGATGAAATCGCCCAGGAAATGGATATCTCGGTCGAGGAAATCAACGAGGCCCTCAGTTCATTCAGTCACTGCGTATCCCTCGACGTTCCCTTCAATCACGACGACGACCGCAGCCTCCTCGACCTCCTGCCCGATGAAATGCAGACGGCGCCGGACGAGAACACCATGCTGCAGTTCCTGAAATCGGACGTCGGCAAGGTGCTGGACACCCTTCCGGACCGCGAGTCGGAAGTAATCCGCCTGTACTTCGGCGTAGGGTCGGAAAGAGCCCACACGCTCGAGGAAATCGGCATTCGTTTCGGCCTGACGCGGGAACGTATACGCCAGATCAAGGAACGGGCGCTGCAGCGCCTGCGCCACGCGACCCGCAGCGGAAAGCTCAGTCCCTACCTCCGGGACGACGACTGAGCGTGCGTTGCGCTTTGCATACTACAACCCCGGTGCGCCTTCGCATGCCGGGGTTTTTTCATGAGATACGGGACCTGAACCCGGCCGTTCCGGCGCCAAGAAAAGGGTTGTACCAGACCGGTAACGTCCTTAAGTTTCATGGTTGGAATATAACCGGAACGAGTGCGCCCCCAGGGCGCCGAACGAAGGATCACAGACCATGTTCACCCGGATCAAGAACCTGATCGCCAGTTCTTTCGGGACCAAGCACGACCGGGACGTCAAGCGGATGGAACCGGTCGTCGAGGCCGTCAATGAATGGGCCGACGAATACCGGACGCTCGACGAGGACCAATTCCCCGAGAAGACGCATGAATTCCGGTCCAGGTGGGAGGACGGCGAAACGCTGGACGAAATCCTGCCCGAAGCCTTTGGCCTGGTCAAGGAAGCCTGCAGGCGCATGATCGGCAAGTCGTGGGTCGTCCCCGGCCAGGGTGAGATGGTGTGGGACATGACGCCCTACGACGTGCAGATCATTGGCGGGATCGTGCTCCACGAGGGCAAAATCGCCGAGATGGCGACAGGAGAGGGCAAGACGCTCGTGGCCCTCTTCCCCATGTATCTTAATGGTCTGACCGGACGCGGCGCCCACCTGGTGACGCACAACGAGTTCCTTGCCAATCGCGACCGGGCCTGGATGGGGCCGGTCTTCGAGTTCCTGGGGCTCACGGTCGAATGTCTCGAGAACAACGATCCCGACGTGGACCGCAAGAAGTCCGGCTACCTGGCGGACGTGACATACGGGACCACCAATGAGTTCGGTTTCGACTACCTCCGGGACAACATGAAATGGCGCATTGAGGACCGCGTGCAGCGCGGGCACGCTTACGCGATCGTGGACGAGGTGGATTCCATCCTGATCGACGAAGCGCGCACGCCCCTCATCATCGCGGGCCAGGTAAGCGAATCGAACAGCGGCAAATACGCCGAATCGCTGCCGGACGTGCAGAAGCTCATACGCGCCCAGACCCGCTTCGCGGCGAAGATCATCGCGGAGGCGGAAGCGCTGCTGGATAACGAGGAGGACGACTACAGCGCCGGAATCAGACTGCTGCAGGCGCAGCGTGGCATGCCGAAGAACAAGAAACTCCTGAAGCTGCAGCAGGAACCCGGCATCAAGAAGCTCATCCAGCAGGTGGAGGGCGATTATATCCGGGAAAAGCGCATGCCGCAACTGGACGACGATCTTTACTTCACGGTCGATGAAAAGACCCGACACACCGAGATCAACGAGAAAGGCCGGGAGCTCCTGTCTCCGGGTGAACAGGAACTCTTCATCATTCCCGATCTCAGCGAAGGCATCGTGGAAATCGATTCGGACGCGGGCCTGACCGAACAGCAGAAAATCGACAAGAAGACCGAGCTGGAGAAACTCTACTCCGAGCGCAGCGAACGCATCCACAACATGCACCAGTTGCTCCAGGCCTACGCGATCTACGAGAAAGACATCGATTACGTCATCGAGAACGGGAAGGTCGTACTGGTCGACACCTTCACCGGCCGTTTGATGTACGGAAGGAGACTGGCCGAAGGCCTTCACCAGGCTATCGAGGCCAAGGAAGGCGTGAAGATCGAGCAGGAGACGCGCACCGTCGCCTCCATCACCATCCAGAATTACTTCAGAATGTACGAGAAGCTGGCGGGGATGACCGGAACGGCCGTCACGGAAGCGAGCGAGTTCTTCGCGATCTACAAGATGGACGTGGTGGAAATTCCGACCAATAAGCCGGTGCAGCGAACGGACTACCAGGATGTCGTCTTCCGTACCCGCCGGGAAAAGTACAACGCGGTCCTGGACGAAATCGAAGAACTGAACGAGCAGCGCCGTCCCATCCTCATTGGGACGACCTCCGTCGACGCATCGGAGACGCTGAGCCGCATGCTGAAGCGGCGGGGGATAAAGCACAATGTGCTGAACGCCAAGTTCCACCAGCAGGAGGCCGAGATCATCGCGAAGGCCGGGCAACCCGGCTCCGTGACCATCGCCACGAACATGGCGGGCCGGGGTACCGACATCAAGCTCGGTACGGGTGTGGTGGATACCGGCGGGCTGCACATCGTCGGGACCGAACGCCATGAAGCCCGGCGTATCGACCGCCAGCTTCGCGGACGCTCCGGACGCCAGGGTGACCCGGGGTCCTCGCGTTTCTACCTATCGCTGGAGGATGACCTGATGCGGCTCTTCGGCTCCGAGCGGATCGCTTCGGTCATGGACCGTCTGAAGATACCGGACGGGGAGGTGATCGAGCACTCCATGGTGACCCGTTCCATCGAACGGGCCCAGAAGCGCGTGGAGGCCCAGCACTTCGACATGCGTAAGCACGTGCTCGAGTACGACAACGTCATGAACCAGCAGCGCGAAGCCGTGTACGACCGCCGGCTGCACGCCCTGGAGCGCAAAGACCTCAGGAACGACGTGATCGAAATGATCCGAGGGGTGGCGGAACGGAAGGTGGAAGAATACACCGATCCCAAGACGTATCCCGAGGACTGGGACCTGGACGGGTTGAGCGGCGACCTCGCCCGGAACTTCCACGTCGCCGTGGCCGTGGCCGAAGAGGAAATGGCGGATCTGAACGTGGAATCGCTGGTGGAACTGGTCAACGAGAAGATGCTCGAATCCTACGAGCGGAAAGAAAACGCGCTGGCGCCTTCGCCCGAGCTGATGCGCGACCTGGAACGGTTCGCCACCCTGCACGTCATCGACAACGCCTGGCAGGAGCACCTGTATGAAATAGACCGGATGCGTGAGGGCATCGGCCTGCGCGCGTACGGCCAGCTCGATCCCCTGATCCAGTACAAGAAGGAAGCTTACGCCATGTTCGAGGAGTTGTGGGACCGGCTGGACGAGGAGATCGTCAAGACCGTCTTCAACGCCGAACTTGCCGAGTCCCGCATGCCGCGCCAGGAAACTCCGACCAACATGCGGACGATCCACCAGGAGGCTCCGGCCATGGCCGGCATGGCCGCGGAAGATCCCGATTCGGGCGGCGCCGTCCAGCGGGGAGGAAGGCGCGACGCGGCTTCGGACGGGAGCTCATCCCGGTCGCGGCCCGTCAGGGCCGAACAGAAGATCGGCCGCAACGCACCCTGTCCATGCGGGAGCGGCAAGAAATACAAGAAGTGCTGCGGGGCGGGCATCGCCTGAGGTGCGCTGACCAAGCCGTCCGTAGCCCGGATCGCACCTGCCGGACCATACCTGCACGGATCGCACCTGCCGGACCATTCCTGCCCGATCGCACCTGGCCGGACCATACCTGCCCGATCGCACCTGGCCGGTTTACCGGGATGCCGGCCTATTCTTCCTCGGCGCCGATCTGGCCCAGATCCAGGTCCAATTCCTCGCGGCGCTGGTTCTTGGTGATCCTTCCGTCCTGTACCCACAGGATTCGGTCCGAGACGTCCAGCATCTTCAGATCGTGGGTAGCGGAAATGATCGTTACCTGTTTTTCCTGGTTCAGTTCCCGTAACAATTCGATGATCTCCCGGCCCGTCTTGCGATCCAGGTTCCCCGTGGGCTCGTCCGCGAGGACGATGGCCGGATCGTTGGCCAGGGCGCGGGCCACGGCGACGCGCTGCTGCTGGCCGCCGGACAGTTCCAGCGGCTTGTGCTGAACCCGTTCCCCGAGGCCCACCAGCGACAGCAGGTCGACGCCCTTGTCGATCGCCTCGTCCGTCGCCAGGCCGGCGAAAATCATCGGAAGGGTGACGTTTTCGAGGGCGGTCATGACCGGAATCAGGTTGAAAGTCTGGAAGATGTAACCGATCTTGCGGCACCGCAGCCAGGCCAGTTCATAGGCGTCCAGCTGGGCGACGTCGACCTCGTCGATATAGACCTTGCCCTCTGTGGGCTTGTCCAGCGCGCCGATCATGTTGAACAGAGTGGACTTGCCCGAGCCGGACGGACCCATGATGGAGATGTACTCCCCGCGCTGCACCTCCATGTCGATGCCTTTGAGCGCTTCCAGCGAAAGCTTGCCCATTTCATACACACGCTTTACTCCCCGTGTGCGTACGATATTCTGCGTTGCGGTGTACTGCGCGTCCACTACCGCGGTCTGCTCTTCTGTCATTTCCCGCCCCTTTCAGGTTGCTTTCAAACTGCTTGCGATCCTGCATGGTATTCCGGGTGTGTTCCGAGTGTCAGACCTCCGTGCGCATGGCGTCGGCCGGAGGCATCTGGGATGCCCGGTACGCGGGGTACAGCGCTCCGATGATGGCGAGACCCAGCCCGGCCCCCAGCGAATACAGGCCGCTCCACGCCACATCCGCCACGGGAAAGAGCACCAGGGGGTCCCATCCGTAGGAGGTCATCATCGAAATCAGCATGAAAAGGCAACCCAGTATGACCCCGCCCACCGATCCGACCAGTCCCTGGAAGGTGGACTCCAGCACGAACAGCTGAATGATAAACTTGTCCAGGGCCCCGAGGCATTTCATGGTCCCGATCTCACGGTATCTTTCGGTCACCGACATCAGCATGGCGTTCGTGATGCCGACGACGCACACCAGCAGCGAGAGGGAAACGAGCCATATCTGCTGAGTCGCCGAATCGCCGTCCGCACCTTTCTGTTCCAGCAGTGCGCGGACCTGGGGGGAACCGCTATCCACCAGCGCTTCATTGATGGATGCTCCAGTCAGAATGGACATGAGAAAGGCGATGCCGAAAAAGATCCCGCCGATCGTGATGAGCGACCGCCAGAACCTTATCTTCAGGCTGCGGAAACTGATCTCGATCGCCTTGGACAAGGGCAGTGATATTTGTTTCTCCGTCGTTCCGGCCGTCGCGGCCGATTCCGTCGTCATGCGTTTCTATCTCCTTTTCTGTTTGCCACGGCCAGTCCGATCAAGCCCTTCTCCGTGAGTTGTTTCAGGTA